>JAFCBY010000151.1 GCA_017610485.1 Candidatus Falkowiibacteriota bacterium | reverse complement strand
GGTTACTAGATGGGCTTCCTTGTCCGGAATAAGCTCTAATCCGATTTTTTTTGCTTCGCCAAAAACACTTTTCAACAGCCCTTCCCTTGTTTTTGCGAACTTTTTTGCTTCCGGCGAAAAGATTTTGGCGTTTTTGACGAGTTCGTACAAGCCTAACTCGCAAAAGAGGGGAACCTTTCCAACAAGGCCATATTTTTCCAGGACGGGTATCACGGCATCCCTAACCCTTGTTTCCGTGTTTGCGGTTATCAGAGCAACGCTTATGCCGGAATCCACCATCTTTTTTATCCTCTTAATAGCTTTTTCATTAATTGCCCTATCAATAGTAAGCACATCATCAATGTCGCTTATTATAATTTTCCTCGCACCCATTTTTTGCACTGCCCTTTTCAATTTTGTTTCCAATTAATTCAAGGCCTTTGATATATTTAATTTTTCGCCCCACTGCCCTGCCCGCCCCTTCCTTTTGGCGTTTCCTGCCAAGCAAACAAGCCAGCCCTTTTTGGCCCGCTTCACTTGTCCACGAACTCGAATTCGGCTGGCTTTCGAAAGCCCCTTTTTAGGAGGATGTCCCTTTCTTTGAGGAGGCAGCTTCTGTTGTGGGCGATTGCCTTGTTTAGGTTGCCGTTTTCCCAGGCTTGCATGCAGAGAAAGCCCTTGTCGTTGAAGGGGTCGCCGTACTGCGGGATTTTGAGCAAGCTGACGGCCTTTTTCTTTGCCTCAAACTTTTCCTGGTTCAACTCCCTTTCAAACAGGTGCCTTTCTTGCAGGTTGTGGAAGAGGACGCCCATCTCGAACTCGCAGTTGAAGGCATGGAACGGCTTGCTCAAGCCGTTTAGCAGGGAGGAAAGCCTTTCCCTCAGCGGGGCCAAATCGCTGTTCTTTTGGGCGGTGAGAATCCTCAGTTCCTGCCCGTTAATGTAGCCGAATATCACTGGCTGGATGTTGGCATACTGCCTCGAATCCCTGAAACCACGGGAGAACCCCCCGATTGTCTCAATGTCAATAATCGTTCCGTCGAAGGCAAGCTCGTTGTTTTCCCTGTGCTCCAGAATCACTTTGCAACCACCGACTAAACAAAAGTTGCCAGGGTTTTAAAACTGTTTTGGTGGGGGTTCCGGTGAAAGGGTTCAAGTGTTTCCGCAAAACAGTTTTTTGTTTTTTCATGGTCCGCTTTCAAGCCCTGGAATTGCTTTGAGTATTTCCATTAGCTGTTCTTTCAAGCCATGCATTTTTGGCAGGTGTTCGTCGATTACCTGGGTTCTTTGTCTCAGGAAGTTGACGTTTCTTGAAAGAAAGGGGTCTTTTTTAATGTTTTCAATGTACTCTCTTTCAAGTTTTCTTCTTTTGACTTCGGTTAGTTCCATTGCGAGTCCTATTTGGTGGCTGAATATTTCCCCCACTTCGTGGGCGTATGCAACCGGCTTCAGCTTTTCCGGGTAGTTTTTGTCAATAACGATTTTTCCCCAGTAAAAAATTGCAGACACTGGGAGCCCTTCCATTTCGTACACTTCAAAGCCCCTGAATTTGGAGACCGGGCCTTTTGCCAAGCCTTTTTTAAGCCGTGCAATAACGGCCTTTGTCACCCAGGCCTCTTTAAGAGGCAGCTCACCAAACTTGTATTTGTGCCTAAAAGCCTGGTCTGAAAAGTCTTTCCTTTTGGCCCTTTTAGCCATGTTTAGCAAAAACCTAAAGTGCCCCATTGCAATAAGGTCTTCTGCAATAGCCATTCTAAGACCGATTTCGTTTGAAAAAACGCTTCTTTTAAGCACGCTGATTAACTGCTTTGGAGTTAGGTTGCGCTTCACTATCTGGTCCAAGCCTTTGGCAGTAATTCCTGCGGCTTTTCGCACCCTCTTTCCAACAGTCATAACAAATTAATGGCGTTTCCAAATAAAAAACCTTTCAATCACCTCCAATTTTCATCCAACAAATGTCTGTTTTGGCGCTTTTGGAGGCAAGGCAGTTTGCCTACTCCCAGGGGTGGCCTGAAAGCAATCCCAAATCAGGAACAATTAAATAGTTCCTCCAACCATTTCTCTATTTATGAGGCATGTCAACAAAAAAAAGAGTGCCAAGACCTCTTTTAGGCCCGGAGCCAAAAAAAAGTCAGAAGGGGCCCTGGCACACTACACAGTCGCGTGAGTGCATCTGCTGAATCCGTTGCCTTTGTGAAAGATTGTTTTCTTTCC
>JAFCBY010000053.1 GCA_017610485.1 Candidatus Falkowiibacteriota bacterium | reverse complement strand
AACAGTGCTTGAGCACTGCTCAAAGATTTTTTTGAACGGGGAGGAACAGCCCCTAATCCAAAAGACAAAAGAGGACATCCTTGAAAAGAATGCCGATTTTGCATCCTCTGCCTTGAGGGTTCTTGGCTTTGCGTTCAAGAAGCAGGCGAAAAAGGGCGACAGGAAAAGCCTTGAATCAGGCCTTGTCTTTTTGGGGCTGCAGGCAATGATTGACCCTGCAAGAAAGGAGGTTGCGCAAAGCATTGCCGAGTGCAGGCATGCGGGAATAAGGGTTGTAATGGTCACCGGCGACAATGTGATTACTGCAAAGGCAATTGCTCAAAAGATCGGCCTTGGCACCACTGCCTTGGACGGCACAGCGGTGCACAGGCTTACCGACCAGCAGCTCAGGCGCGCCGTAGAGGAAACAGATGTGTTTGCAAGGGTTTCCCCCAGTGCAAAGCTTCGCGTTCTCAAAAGCCTGCAGGCAAACGGCCACGTTGTTGCAATGACAGGCGACGGTGTCAACGATGCGCCGGCTCTCCACTCGGCGGACGTAGGGGTTTCCATGGGTGTTCGCGGAACTGACGTGGCAAGGGAGGCATCTGACATTATTCTCCTTGATGACGATTTTAGCACCATAAAGGAGGCTGTCAGGGAGGGCCGCACAATCTTTGACAACATCAGGAAATTTGTAAACTATCTTTTGACCTGCAATGTGGCCGAGGTCCTTGTCGTTTTTCTCCTGTCGTTTGGGGGATGGGCTGCCCTAAGCCCTGTTCAGCTTCTTTGGATTAACCTTTTGACCGACGGGCCGCCTGCGCTTGCCCTTGGCGTTGACCCTGCAAACAAGGACATCATGAAGCGAAAGCCGAAGAAGAAGGGCGAGGGCGTAATAAACAGGAGGCTCAGCTATTTGATTGCCGCTATCGGGGTGTGGATAACTGTTCTCCTGATAGGGGTTTTCTTTGCTGGCATGCATTTCGGCGGCTTTGTCCTGGCCCAGTCAATGGTTTTCACCGGCTTCATCCTGTTTGAGTTCGTGCGGGTGGCCGTAATAAGGCACCAGGAGCACCTTGGCCTGTTTAGCAATAAGTGGCTTGCTTACGCCGTTGGCTTCTCCCTGTTGCTGCAGCTTGTCCTGCTTTACTCTCCTTTTGGAAAATTCTTTGGCCTTATTTCCTTCAGCCTGAAAGGGTTTTCCCAGCTTGAGCTTGTCTTCTGGGGCATTCTCATTGTGGGAATGGTTGTCTCCTGGGTTGGCGCAATTGCAATAACGCGGGTTGTGGTGGCGGCAACGCCGGAGCACGGGCCATTGCCGCAACATGACGGGGGTGTTTAAGTTGGGAAAAAGGATTTTTCTGGTTCTGTTTTTCGCAATTACCTTGGCTTTGCCTGCGTTTGCCCAGTCATGTGAATCAAATGCAAACTGTGAACTTAGGGGTCCTGGCTTTGAGTGCGTTTCAGGGCAATGCGAGTGGATGCCTCCAATCGGAATACCAAAACCGGAGTTTGGGATTGAAGAGACATATAGGATGTATGATGATGTTGCTAATCGGAATCCGGATTTGGTTTATACTGAGAATGCTGAGGGTGGGTTTTATACGCATTATGTTGATAATACTCATCCTAGTGCTACGAATTCTGACAATTCTTATGGTACTGCGAGTATACCGAGGAACACAATTCCAAGGAATTTGGTTACAGGAAGTGTGGTTGAGGTACACGGCGGACCTTATACTTATGACTTTGGTGGGTCCATCTTCATTGTTGGACATGGCACTTTAGAACACCCAGTTTTTGTTCGCGGGGTAAGTTTGGCTGATAGACCCTATTTCACACGTAGATGGCGTGTAGAAGGGACTTATCTAATTATCGAAAATTTGGTCGCTAGATCTGCCGGGGTCATGGGCGAGTATTTCGAAAACGCAAGCACGAATATGGTTGCAATTCGATTCTGCGAGTTTGATGGTTCAACATTGGTGGTGCAGGGGTCATATCCAGAAGAACCCTCACCTGATGATCGCGCTGACAATGTCGTTCTTTATGCAAATTATCTTCACGATTTTGGAGATGTGAATTCTGAAATTGATGAAGATGTTCATGGATTAAGTACAGGGAGATTGGCTTCATATATCTGGTTTGTCGATAATATTGTGAATGAAACAAGTGGCTCAGGTGTACAAGTTTACGGCAGTGACTATACTTACATTGGCAGAAATAATTTCTATAGAACAAGGCAATCGGGCGTGTGGGCTAAATCTGGTTCAGATATTATCTTTTCGCAAAACCATATAAGTAATGTTATCGATACATCTTGGTCGACAAGCACAGGAATGGGATTTCAATACAATCCGAAAAGAGTGTGGTTCTTATTCAATGAAGTTCATGATGTAATTAAAGGGGTGGTTTCTGCAAGTGGTCTTGGAGGAGGTCGAGAGGAATTCTATTTTATAGGGAATGTTATATATGATGTTGAAACTGGGTTTAGCCTAAATGCTCTTAATACTCCTGAGCCAGCTAAGCTGATTGGAAATACAATATATGATTCTGAAATTGGTATTGCTAATGGTTATTATACATCAAAACTAGATATTATTAATAATGTCATATCTGCTTCTGATTACTCTATATCCTTTCCTCCAGACTATCCAACTGCTTCGATTTCTAATATGAGTTATAACCTTCTTAATGGAGGTGGAGAAATCTGGTGGGGTAGCAGTGTGTACCTAGATTTATCTCAATTCCAGCAGGCAACTGGAGAATGTAATGGTTGCGTAGAAGCCAATCCTCTTTTTGTTGATGTTGCTAATGGCGATTTTTCATTGCAAGTTGGAAGTCCTGCAATTGATGCAGGCATTGAAAGCGATGTTTACCAGATTTTTTGGGACACCTACTATGACGTGTTCAACAGCCTTAACAGTTTGGAGAGCCTGGATATCAGAAAAGACTTTGACGGAAACCCAAGGCCACAGGGAACAGCATGGGACATTGGCGCATACGAATTTGAAGGCAGTACCTGCGTAGACACAACCGCGCTCTTAAATTTTATCACTCAATGGGAGCAAGGGAATAAAACAATGCCATCTCTAATTTCGACAATTGCTTCCTGGAAGGCAGGAACAGGATGCTAAAAAAAAAAGCAACCTAAACCTATATATAACAAATAACCCTTTCTATTAGCAACCTAAACACAACCCAAAACAGGATAATTCCAAATGACTAGGTTTATTTGTTTGCTGGTTCCACTTCTTGCGATTTTTTTGGCAGTATCTGCCTTTGCCCAAGCATGCACCACAAATGCGGAATGCTTGCCAAGAGGCCCTGGCTTCGAATGCAATCCCTCAAGCCAGTGCGAGTGGGTGCCTCCAATTGGCATACCAAAGCCTGATTTTGGGATTGAGGAATCTTACAGGATGTATGATGTTAATGCAAATAGGAATCCTGATTTGAATTATACTCAGAATCCGGAAGGGGGTTATTACACGCATTATGTTGATAATACTCACCCTAATGCTACTGATAGCGGAAATACATATGGTAGTGTTTTACTTCCGAGGCAGACCATCCCGCGTGGAGTTCCAGAAGGAAGCATTGTAGAAATACATGGCGGACCTTATCAGCATACTTCCGGACCCAATTTACGATTGGATGGGTTTGGAACAGCACTACGGCCGGTATTTTTTCGTGGCCTATCATCCAGTAATTTAGTTCGTATTGGAGTGAGTGCTCAGACTGGTTTTCAACGTGATGCAAGTTATGTGATTATAGAAAATCTGAGTCTTTATTCATATCGTATCAATCCCGATACTGATACTACGGTTGGACATATCGCTCTTCGTAATTCTGAAGTCACAGGCAGTATGAGTGGGGGTGGTATGGGTATAGCGAGTTGGGTCCACGATAATTGGATTGATAGTGTAATTATATACAATGTTCATATACATGGCAATGGACCGTGGGATGCAACTGAAGGGGATCCTGATGTTCATGGTGTTGGGATAGGCTCTTATGTTAAGAATCTATGGATTATTGACAACACAATATACCATAATGGAGGAAACGGAATCCAGTTAACAGGAGCTGGTCCAAGTGGTAACAATTTGTTAGCACATCATATTTACATGGGCAGGAATACTAATTCGAATTTGCCTAATTTACAAAGTTTTATCGGAATAAAAGGAAGCAGTGATATTATCGTATCAGAAAATCATGTAAGTGGCCAGGGAGGATATCGTACTGGCTATGGAATGGGATTTCAATATGGTCCAGAGCGAGTGTGGTTTTTGTTTAATCGCATACACAATATCAGTGGAGGGATTGTTACTGGCAGTAACAGTGTGTCTAGTCCTGGTCAAGAATCCTATTTCATTGGGAATCTCATATATAATATCTGGCAAAAAGACTATAGCACTTGGAATCCAAATAATCCTTGGGCTAACGCAGCCTTGTCTTTGTGGGGTGGTGTCAATAGATATGTTATTGGCAATACTATTTACAACGTAGATGCGGGAATATATACGCCTTCATCTGGCGCGTTTTATATAATGAATAATATCATTTCTGAAGTTACGCAACCAGAGGCACGTCACATATTTATGGAAACGAGAACAAGATCACCAAATTCTCTTTTCTATAATAATTTTTTTAGTCAGGAAATCGAAGAAGGAGATGTTCGTATTCAATGGGGTGATTTGACAGGCAATTTAGAGACATTTGAAAGTCTAACAGAAGCTGCTCAGAATAACATAGAAGCAGATCCTCTCTTTGTAAATGCTTCAAACAGTGACTTTTCTTTACAATCAGGAAGCTCTGCAATAGACGCAGGGATTGAGTCAGGGGTTTATGATACTTTTTATGATTTGTATGGAATTGACATAAGAAAAGACCTTGAGGGCAAGGTAAGGCCACCAGGTTCTGCTTGGGACATCGGTGCCTTCGAGTTTGAGGGCGCAACCTGTGTTGATACAGATGCATTGTTGAATTACATCTCGCAGTGGGAGGCAGGCAGTTTGACAATGCCTTACCTGATTGGCAGGATTGCTGCCTGGAAGTCTGGTGAAGGCTGCCCCTAACTTAAAAAATAGCGGTTTTTTTTTCACTCTGCAAGCTCGCCTTCGTGTGAGAACAGGACAACCCTTTTTACACCCTTCAGGGAGTTAACCTCTTTGAGCAAGGCGTCTTCCCTTCCTTTCTTGACCCTTACTTCAAGTGTCTTTTCTCCGTCTCCCTGGGAGAGGCTTGTGTTTCTTACCTTGAACCTGTTGCACTCGCTTTCAAGAATGTCTTCGAGTGCGTCATCCTCAAGGCCCTTATACTTAATCATTAGTATATAGGGCAAATTGACCAATGGCATCCTCTTGGAGACAACCACCATTAATGCCCCAAGGAATACCGTCAGGACAACCGAGAGCTGGAAGTAGGAAACTCCGTTCATTATGCCTATTGCGACCGCCCAGAACAGGAATGTTACATCCTTTGGGTCCTTTATGGCTGTCCTAAACCTGATTATTGACAGGGCTCCAACCATTCCCAATGATAGGGCAAGGTTGCCTGTAATGGTCATCATTATGCCTGTCGTTATCAAGGCGGACATAATGAGTGTAATTGCAAAGTTTTTGTTGTACATTACGCCTGTGTAGGTCTTCCTGTAGACCCAGTAGATGAGTGCCGCAAGCAGGAATGACACAAGCAGGTTTAAGACAATTGCCCCGATTGTAATGCTGGCACCCAAACCGTATGCCTGCTGTGCAAGCAAGTCTCCGAAAAGCTTTTGGAATGTTATTTGATCTACTGCCATTCAAACACCAATTTTTCCTTCAAATTCCCAATTTCTTCAAATCCAGCCCTGCTTGTTGTCCAGCCTTCCAATACAGTACTTGCTTATTGCACTGTTGCAGGAACGCATTCTAATCAACGATTTCAGCCATTCTGGCAGAAAATGGTCGAATTTGACCTCCAAAACCGCCAGGTTTTGGCCTAGCAAAGGCTTCATAAAAATTCCCCTATCAAACATATTTAAATCTATCGAATTGGCCTTTATGCCCTGGTCAAAGGTAATTCTCACATTGTTGAAGGGCCACAAAAAGGCCTCTCTTACATAGTCAACAACTACAACAGGGCTGTAGCAATAATGCGTGAATTCGGCGTAAACCTTCCTTGCAAGCGCATTTTCGTAGCCTGGCAAGGCCTCGTAATTGCCTTCCTGAAGCTCCTTAGCGTGCTTTTTGCTTATCCACATGCTTTCCTTGAAAATGCTGTTGTTGAGCTTGCTTTTTACCTCTAGCTTTACCTTGTTGGAGTCAAAATCGTACAATCTAAGTCTGATCTTCTTCCTTTTCTCAATGCCTGCCATCTTTTCCTCAAAGGCCCTGTTCTCCAGGCTGTCAAAGTAGATGCTTCTGATGAAGTATCCCTTTCCCTTGTCGTGGCTGTCCCTTTCAAGGGCATTGTCCAAAGCAGTGCTCATTGCCCTGCAGTCTGCCTGGCTGATGAAGTACTTTGCCTCAAGCCTCTTTACTTCGAGGCTGTTTCCCTGTCTCCCTGGTCGGCCCACAGCCTGAACAATTTTCGTTGCACTCATTTGCTTTCATCTCCTTGGGGCAGAAGGCCTTCAAGCAATTCAAGGTTTTCCACCCTGACAGCCTGCTCCATCTCCCCAAACTCTTCCTCTGAGAGAGGCAAAAGGTTGTAGCCTGACTTTTTGTCGGTTTCAAAGCTTTGCCGGTTTCCCAAAAATACATTTTCCTTTACCCAGAACTGCGCGCCTCCGAACAACGGCTTTTTCTCGTATGCTGAAACAGCAATCAGGTTTCCTTCAAAACCGTTCTTTACAAAGAACGCATTGGAAGCATCCTTCACCGCCGCGCCCAAATTGTTGTCCCTAATCTCATTGCTGTAGGCCAGAAGCCAGCTTTTTTCCCCGATTGAGATGCCCTTGTCCTGCATTCCCTCGAAGACAGAGTCTTTCACAAGAATCCTGCTGCCGCTTATGTCAAGCCCGTCCTCGCTTTCGAGGGATTTTCCAATGGAAAACTCGCTGTTTTTCACAATTCCCTCGCAAAAGTCGAGGTCTACCTGGTCTGCCTTGTTTCCACTAAACACGGTGCTGTCAATAAGAACATTCCCATACTTGGCATTGAGGCCGTCGTCGCTTGCGCTTCCTTCAATCATTGAATCAAAAATCTCCAGGTCTGCGTGGTAAACGCTGAGTTGCCCTGAGAAGAATATGCCGTTTATGAAGTGCTCGCTCCCCCCATTCAGCAACAGGTTTCTGATGGTTGTCTTGCCCTCCTGCCCTTCTCCTATTATGCCAACTACGCCACAGGCCTGGGTTTCTTCCAGCCTTGAAATAACCACTGGCTTTTCCTCTGTCCCAAGAATGTCCAAGTCACTGTATGAGACAATGGACTTTTTTGGCCCAAGCATGATTTTTGCCCCTGGCTCAAACACTATGTGAAGCCCTTTTGGAATTACAACATTTTCTTCAACCCTGTATTCGCCTTCAACCAGGTGAAGGCTGCCGCCTCTTTCTTCAAAGGCAAGTTTTGGGTGCCTGTTCAGAAACTCTTGGCGGCTCTGGTTTTGTTGGTCGGAATAGTCTCCGTCGCCGTTGGCAACTTTTAGGTAGATGTCCTCGGCCGGCAACGCCTTTCCGGTAACGGCGTTCTCTATTTTTGCGTTTGCTGCCAGCAGCTTAACCTCTTTTGTTTCAGGGAACAATATCTCGCATTTGAACACTGTTCTAACGGGCTCCATGTTCTCTCCCAGGCTTGCCTGAATAATGTTTTTGTTTAGGCAATTTTGTATGTTTAGGGTGTTGCCGTCAAAAACCTTTGTTTCCTCTGAAATAAGCCTGCCTTTTTCGTCAAAGGCCTTGACAACTGCCCCTGTTTT
>JAFCBY010000052.1 GCA_017610485.1 Candidatus Falkowiibacteriota bacterium | reverse complement strand
GAATTAGTATAATGGGCGAAGAAAATCCGCAGGATGAGACTCCTCCAGAGGAAATCCCTCAAGATGAGACTCCTAAAGATGAGTTGACCGAGAAAAAGAAGGAAATAAAGCAAAGCTCTATCAAGGACTTTGCAAAAAAGCTTGACGCAAGCATGGCTGTAGGCGTTGTGATAGCACTTGTTGTTGGAATGATTCTTGGCCAGGCAGTCCTGCCAGGGCTTGGAATTGGCCTTATATCAATGCCTGTCCTTGGGCCGGCACCGGTTGATCCAACAGTGGATATGGGCGCCCTTGAGGCAACAGTTGAAGCTTATTTGAATGAAAACATTTTGGAGCCGCAGGGCGTTGAGGGTGAAGTGCAATCAATTGAGCCCTTTGACGACGACTTTTACGTTGTTACACTTGACATCATTAAGGACGGCGAATCACTCGGGCCGCAGGAACTCTACCTTACAAGAAGCGGAAACGCGATTTCGGGAACAGTACTGTTCCTGAATGAGGAACTCGAAATTCCAGTCGTAGAACCGCCGGAGCCCGTGGAAGTTTCCACGGCCGAAGTGCCCACAGTAGAGCTTTTTGTGATGAGCTACTGCCCTTACGGTCTGCAAGCCCAAAAAGCATTGCTTCCTGTGATGAAGCTTCTTGGAAATAATGCGGATATTGACGTGAAGTTTGTTTCTTACATAATGCACGACTTGGATGAAATTGAAGAAAACACCAGGCAGTACTGTATACAAGAAACACAGCGTGAAAAATACTTCAAATACCTGAATTGCTTTGTTCTAAGCGGCGATTCAGCTGATTGCCTTAACAAAACCGGGGTCAACCAGCCAATGGTTGATGCCTGTGCGGAAGATGCAGACAGGGAATTTGGCATAACCGCTGCCTATGAGGACAAAGCTTCCTGGCTAAGCGGGAGCTTTCCCCAGTACAACGTTCACAAGCAGCTTAACGAGGATTACGGCGTGCAAGGCTCTCCTGCGTTTGTTGTAAACGGTACCCTGGTTAGTCCAAGTAGGTCGCCGGAGGCGCTGAAGCAGTTAATATGCGATGCCTTTGAAACCCAGCCGGAAGAATGCAGCCAGTTGCTTTCATCTGAAACACCGTCGCCAGGATTTGGCTCTGAAACAGGTTCAGGCAGCGAAGGATACTGCTGATTATTCAGGTGTTTTCAAAAATGGCAAACGTAATTGTTTACTCAACGCAAGCTTGCCCTTTCTGCACGATGGCAAAAGACTTTTTGAAAGAGCACAATGTCGAGTTTACCGCAAAGGACGTCGGCACAGACCAGGCGGCCTCGAAGGAAATGATGGAAAAAAGTGGGCAGACAGGCGTTCCAGTGATTGACATTGACGGCAAGATAATTGTGGGCTTTAACGAGCCTGTATTAAAGGAAGCCCTCGGGCTTTGAGGTCCTATTTCTTGCATCTGGACAACAGTATTAATCCAATTGAAAAGGAAATACTTGAAAAAAGCAGGGTCCATGCCAAAACAGCAGGGCTTGCCCTCAATTCTGAGCCCAAGCTTCTCGAAATGACGGTAAAGGCGCTTGCGGCAAACCAAAAGCTGCATGGAAAGCCCTACTGTCCATGCCGCGCTTTGACCGGAGACTTCCCCCCATGCAGGACACGCAAGTAATCTGCCCTTGTGCCTACCACTGGAAAGAAATAGAGGAGGACGGGCACTGCAAGTGCAGGCTGTTTTGGAAGAAGGAAAAGCCTTAACGAAAGCAGTTTACCTGTCTTTGACAAAGCCGAGTTTTATTTCAAGGCCTTCCGCAGCGGTTCCTCTCACAAACGTCCCTGTTGTGACCTTTTTTCCCGCTGTTGAGACATTCATGCTGCCCCATAGGTCGCCCCCACTTAGCTTGAAGCGGCCTGACGCCCTAAGCATGGCCTGGTTCTCCAGTCGCAGGGACTTGAACTGGCTTCTTTCAAAAAAGTTTATGAGCCCAAGCCTGATTTTTCCATTTATGTCGCCCACATTGCACTCTCTTACACCATGGTCTTTCATTGCCTGCCTTATGCAGGAGAGAACGTTCTCGCCCTCGGAGAGAACCAATGCAAGGGTTTTCTTTTCAGCCTTTTTTTTAAAGAGCGTCGAATCGATAAAGGGAGTCATAGGCAATAAAAATTTTGGTGATTTGTTTTTAAAAAACAATGCGAAGAAATTTGAAAAAATTGTGGTTTGCGCTGCGGCTCCCCCAAAAACAAACTATAAATACTGGTTTGGACTATGATAAATCTAAATGAGGGGCAAGATTTTACTAATTGGCCTGCTGGCTTTGGCAATTGTGCTGCCTATCCCCTTAGAGAATGTGGCCCCTGGTTCGAGCTCAACGACGGCTTAATAATGAACAACAGGAAAGCGTGTGAATAGGTCCGGCAATCAAGCCCTGCAAAAATCCCTCGCTTCAAACCTATATTCTCTTGTTTATGATTGGTTTCCAAATGCCCTAACTTTGCCGGAATCAAATTTCCTAACTGGTCTGAGAAATTTTCCCACTCTTGGTTTAGAAACCAAATTTTTTGCTTTTTCAAAATTCGCTTCCCAAACGTTAACTCAACTATAATCATCCTTTATATATGTCACGGCACTTTATTCTTGTCTACTGGTTTAAAATCCGAAATTTTTTGGGAGAGAGCTTTTAGAATCTGGAGTTGTTTTGAAATGGTACAGAAATTTCTCGAAAACGCGAAAAAGAGGGACGGTTCCCTTGTTCCCTTTAACCCCCACAGGATAGAGGACGCGATTTTTGCCGCTGCCAAGGCGGTTGGCGGCCAGGACAGGGCAATGGCCAAGGAAATAACGGAGAAAATAGTGCACAGGCTAAAAATGCGGTTTGGGACCAGGCCCCCAAGCGTTGAAGACATTCAGGACACTGCAGAAAAAGAGCTTATTGAGTCAGGGCATGCAAAGACAGCCAAGGCGTACATCCTTTACAGGCAGCAGAGAAGCAACATGAGGGACAGCAGGGCTTTCCTGGGAAAAATAAGCAGCATTGTGGACGACTATGTGCAGCTTGTTGACTGGCGCGTTGCAGAAAACAGCAATGCCTCATACTCTTTGTCAGGCCTGCAGGCCCACATTAGCGGGGCAGTTATAGCCGAGTATGCTTTGAGAAACATTTACCCTGAGGAGATTTCAAAGGCACACAGGTCGGCTGACTTCCACATTCACGATTTGGGAAACGGCGTTTTTAGCGGTTATTCTTTTTACAGGAATGAAACCGTTGTTGTGAGGGAAAAAATTTCAGGGAAATTGTTTTGTTTGGCTTTGGAGCAACTGTTTGATTTGGTGGATTCTGAGATAGTGAAAGAGAACGATTTTGAGATAAAGTATACGAGTGAATTTGAAGTTTTGGATGAAAACGGCTGGACCGACTTGTTAAGGGTTTTGAGGCATCCAACGGACAAGACTCTGCTTTCCGTAAATTCAGAAAATGGTCACAATTTAATTGTTACTGAAGATCATCCCTTCATCAGTTTGAAGCAAGAGAAGGCCTTCTTTGAATGTGATGAATGTGGCACTAAAGATATTTTCAAGAACAGGAGCAATAAAAATGGCTTTGACCACTACAAGTGTAAGCAGTGTAATGCTACTTTCAAAAAGCCTATTGAATCGCTTGTGAATAGCCGGAGGGAATTGCCTGCAGGAGAATTGGGTCTAGGTAACTATGCTTTGACACCGGCTTTTTCCTTGAAAGAGGGTAAAAAGTCTTCCTTGAATGCGAGTGATGGCTGGTTTATTGGCTTCTTTGTTGCAGAAGGCTACTTTAAGGATAAGCACTACATCTATTTCGATTTAAATTCTCAGAGCAGTGAAACCCACAAATTGTTAGAGTATTTATCCAGGGTTAACTTGAATGATTTATCTCTTGAGTTGAGAGAGTTGTTTAATCAGATAAGGCCCTATAGTGAAAACAAAAACTTTCCAACAGAATTCTTGAACTATTCTGGCGAGTTCATTGGGGGTATGGTTTCGGGCGTAATAGATGGTGATGGCATTGTTAGAAATGACGATGCATGGGTTTCGAGAGCCGTTGTAAGATTGACCTCAAAAACTCTGCTGAGCCAAATGCAATTTTGGTTGCATTCAAGGGGAATAAACTCCTCTCTCTCAACAATTGACTCTTTTGGTGAGAGGGAATACATGGGAACTGTAATAAAATCCAAGAAGCAACTCTATGCTCTTTCGATATATATTCCTGAATCAAATGCAAGTTTGTTTTCCCATTCTATTAAAATAATGCAAGATAAGTTCAAGTTTTCCAAGAGAGACGTTGCTTTCAAAAAAGCTGCTCCTCTAAGAAAAATTGAGTCTGTTAAGAACGATTCCAATTTTGTCTTTGATATCACGACGGCTTCACACACCTTTTTATGTAATAGCCTGCTTGCTCACAACTGCGCAGGATGGTCGCTTCGCCAGCTTTTGGACATCGGCTTTGGAGGGGTTCCTGGAAGGATTTCCGCAAAGCCGGCAAAGCACTTCAATGCGGCCTTGGGCCAGATAGTGAATTTCATGGGCACGCTTCAAAACGAGTGGGCAGGCGCCCAGGCATTTTCGGTTCATCCAAAGGAGACAATAATAATTAGGGATAAGAAAGGCGGCATAAAAGTGGTTCGCATTGGAGCCTTTTGTGATGACCTTATACAAAAGTCCAGTGGCGTTGTCAAACTTTCTAATGGCTTGGAGTATGCTGAAATGGCTGAAGAGAATTGCCAAGCCCTGTCTTTTGATTGCAAAACAGGAAAACTCGCGTGGAAGAGGATTACCAAAGCGGTAAGGCACCCAATTTCTGACCCTCTGCATTTAGTCAGAACAAACAAGGGCCCTGTTTTTGTTTCAAAGTCACACTCTGTTTTCTCACTTAATACGCATCACTATCTCAGCAAAAAGGGCGCAAACTTGTTTCACTTCATTTCAGAGAATCAGCCCCTTCACAGTTACGACTTGGGGAGCACTGGCTTGCAGCTTGGCATTAGCGCGCCTGACAAACTGGTTGGAAAACTTGTGGACGACGGCCTTGTTGAAAGCACTTTAATGAATTACGACGAAAATCCAAGCAGGCATTTTGCAGTTTATTCCCCTGAAAGTGCAAAGGAGATGTTGGTTAAACAGACAGTGGACCTAAGTCCTGCTTCAAAGGAAGTTAAGACAAGGAATGTGAATGCAAGCAACATTTGTGCCGTTTCCTCTGTTGATTTGCCACAGCAGGACAGCTTAGACCTCTTTGAATTAATCAAGGGAAACAAAACGTTGAGCGAGCTTGTTTGGGTAAAATTAACTGAAGGGCAGGTTAATGAGATAAAAAAGAACATTCGGAAGGAATGCTCGCTTGGGGCTCTTTCTCTAAAATGTGGCAAAGGTAGGGGCTATATTTGGAGTGCCTTAAAGAACAAGAAGATTTCCTTCGATTTGTTTGCAAGATTTTGTTCTGATAAAAAATGCCGGCTTGTGAACTTTAAGGAACAGCAGGGGATAGCTTCTGTGTTGAAGGGAAACAAGCTAAAGTGGTTTGTAAAGTTGGCTGCATGGTATGTCTCAGAGGGCTGGAGGGTCTACAAGCATTCACTTGGAGTGAGCCAGAAGGGTAAATACGTAAAGGAAATATTGGCTCTTGTTAAAAATCTTGGCGTTAACCACTTTGTCCAGAACTATCCCTCTGGCAAAAAGCAAATAATAATGGATGGAATAATTCCAACAGCAATTGTTTCACTTTGTGGGGAATACTGTGAAAACAAAAAAGTCCCAGAGTTCTTATTCTACTTAAAAGACGAGCTAAAATCCGATTTTATTAACGAGGTTGTGAAGGGGGATGGCTACAAAAAGGGCAACAACAAAGCCATTGTTACAACTTCAAACTTGCTTGCTACCGGGCTAAACCTGCTTGCGACAAGCTTGGGCTTCAGAACATCCATTAAAGTGAGGCACCTTGAGAATTTTGAAGAAAAAAGGCAATCAAAAACAGGGCGCTTTACAAGATATGAATTGCTCATTCACAACAAGTCAGACCCGGTGGTTCTTGGCTTTGGAGATTTTGAGTCAGCCCCAGTCTTTGAAAACAAGGAAATGGCTTCCAAAGCAGAATACGAATACGATTTAAGTGTTGAGGAAAGCGAATGCTTTGTTGGAGGCGTTGGCCTGTTTGCATTGCACAATTCGTCCTTTGACACCTACCTTGCACCTCTGGTAAAGAACGACAATTTGAGTTATGAGAGGGTAAAGCAGTCCATGCAGGAATTCATCTTTGCAATTAATGCTACGAGCAGGTGGGGCAACCAGGTTCCTTTCACAAACCTTACAATGGACTGGGTTGTTTCGGACGACCTGAAGGATGTTCCAGTTCTCTTGGGTGGAAAGGACCAGGACAGCACTTATTCTGATTACAAGGATGAAATGGACCTAATAAACAAGGCATTTATTGAGGTAATGCTGGAAGGGGACTCTGACCACAGGGTGTTCACCTTTCCGATTCCGACCTACAATGTGACAAGGGATTTTGACTGGGATTCTGAGAATGCCCAAAAGTTGTTTGAGATGACCGCCAAGTACGGCATTCCATACTTCCAGAACTTTATCAACAGCAGCCTGAAGCCAAGTGATGTGAGGAGCATGTGCTGCAGGCTCCAACTGAACGTGAAGGAGCTGATGCAGAAGACAGGTGGTTTGTTTGGCTCGGGGGAAAAAACCGGAAGCATTGGCGTTGTGACAATAAACATGCCAAAGCTTGGCTTTTTGGCCAGGGATGAGGCAGACTTCTTTGAAAAGCTTGACAATTTGCTTTACCTTGCAAAGGAAAGCCTTGAAATTAAGCGAAAAGAGGTAAACAGGAACATGAAGAATGGTTTGCTTCCCTGGAGCAAGCGCTATTTGGGAACCCTGGATCAACACTTTTCAACCATTGGCTTGGTTGGAATGAACGAGTGCCTTGTGAACTTCATGGAAACAACCCTTGTCTCAAACGACGGCAAGAACTTTGCATTGAAGACACTTGACTTTTTCAGAAGCCGCTTGACAGATTTCCAGGATGAGACCGGCCACATCTATAACCTGGAGGCAACGCCTGCAGAGGGCACAAGCTACAGGCTTGCAAAGATTGACAGGAAGAACTACCCAGGCATAAAGTCCTCTGGCGAGGAAAACCCCTACTACACAAACTCAACACAGTTGCCTGTAAGCTACTCTGACGACATATTTGAGGTCTTGAGGCACCAGGACGAGTTGCAGTGTAAGTACACCGGGGGAACAGTTTTGCACGGCTTTTTGGGCGAGGCCATGGACTCAGGAGAAGCCTGCTCAAAGCTTGTCAAAAAGATTGCATACGGCTTCAAGATGCCCTACTACACCATTACACCAACGTTTAGCATTTGCCCGGTTCACGGCTATATCAAGGGCAAGCACGAGACATGCCCAATTCAGATAAGAGAAAAGGAGGTTTCAAAAAATGAAGAAATGCAATGTACAATGTGAGATTTACAGTAGAGTAGTAGGTTATCTAAGGCCTGTTCAAAACTGGAATTTGGGAAAGAAGGAAGAGTTTGCTGAGAGAAAAACCTACAGTGCAGAAAAGGCTCTTACCCAATGCGATTAAAGGAAGGTTTTCAATTGCTTGTTTTCAAAGGCATCCAAAAAACCACTTTGATTGACTTTCCCGGCAAAGTGGCTTCAACCCTTTTTCTTCCAAAATGCAATTTCCACTGCCCCTTCTGCTACAACCGGCAGCTTGTTCTCGAAAGGGGAACAGGCGTAGAAATTCCTGAGCAGGAGGCCCTGGACTTTTTAAAGGATAGGAAGGGCTTTTTGGACGGAGTATGCGTTACGGGCGGCGAACCCCTCTTGCACGAGGGGCTTGAAACATTTCTTGCAAAGGTAAAAGAGTTTGGTCTGCTTGTAAAACTTGACACAAACGGCTCCAGGCCGGCCTTCCTGAAAGAGCTCCTCTCCAAGAAGCTTTTGGACTATGTTGCAATGGACATAAAGGCCGCTCCCAAAGATTACGACAGGGCGGCCGGAACAAGGGTTGACCTTGGTGCAATAAGGGAAAGCGTTGAGCTCGTCAAGAAATCCGGCGTTGACTACGAGTTCAGGACCACCGTGGTTCCCAGCCTTCATTCAGCGGAGAGCCTGGTCGAGATTGGGCAATGGCTGAATGGAAGCAGGCGCTTCTTCCTACAGCAGTTTAACTCGGACTCGCCTCTTTTGGACAAGGCCCTGGAGAAAACAAGGTCGTTTTCCGGTCAGGAGCTCGAATCCTTTGCACAATCCCTGAAAACATTTTTCAAGGAAGTGCATGTAAGAGGCATTTAAAAGGCTTTTTGCTGTTGGGTTTTTATCATGGCTGAAAAAATTTCCAAGGAAATGGCCTTAGGTGAAATGGTTTCGAAGTATCCTGACACAGGGCCAATAATGCTCAAATACGGCCTGCACTGCGTTGGCTGCCACGTGGCAGCATACGAAACAATCGAGCAGGGCGCAAAAGCCCACGGAATGACGGACGAAGACATTGACAAAATGCTTGAAGAGATGAACAAAGCTGTTGAAAAAGACTAAAGAGGAGTGGTTTCTTTGGCTGAAAGACCATATGTTGACAAGGAAAAGTGTATCGGATGCGGGGTCTGCAAAAACGTTTGCCCTGTGGAAGTTTTTGAAATCGAAAACGGGAAAAGCATAGTAAAGAAGCCCGAGGACTGCATTCAGTGCAAGGCCTGTGAGGCAAACTGCCCGGAGAAGGCCATAACCATAAAGGAGTAGCCCTCCTTTTTTTTGAACTGGTTGACATGAGTGAAATTTCATTCACAGCCCTTGGCGGCTGCAAAGAGGTTGGCAGAAGCAGTTTCCTGCTTGACTTCGGCGAAAAGATTGTGCTTGACAGGGGCCTCAAATTGGGCCCGGACGGTTCAGAGTATCCCCTGCCTGTTGAGACAAACCTGGACGCGGTTGTAATAAGCCACGCGCACCTGGACCATTCAGGGGCGCTGCCGGACCTCTTTGTCAACTCGCACATTCTTTCCTACATGACGGCCCCGACACTTGAAACAAGCAAAATACTGTGGTTTGACTCTTTGAAAATAGCAAAGCTTGAAGAGCAGGACATTTCCTTCTCAAAGGACGAAATAGAGAAGACAGCCAAATACACTTTTCCTGTTGATTACAAGCGAAATTTGCACATCACAAAAAACTGCAGCATGCAGTTCTTTGACGCAGGGCACATTCTGGGGTCGGCAATGCCCCTGCTCTCAATGCAGGGCAAGAAGTTTCTCTACACAGGTGATTTTAAGGTTGAGGAAACAAGGCTGTTTAAGGGAGCTGACCTAAACACAGGCAAACTTGACTACCTTGCCATAGAGTCAACCTACGGTGACAGGAACCACCCGCCGAGAAAGGAGTGCGAAAAGCTTTTTGTTGAGGAAATCCAGGACACGCTCGACAAGGGAGGCAACGCCCTTGTACCGGCATTTGCAGTCGGAAGAAGCCAGGAAATAATTGATGTGCTGCACGAGTACAACATCAATGCCCCAGTCTACCTTGATGGAATGGGGCAAAAGGTTGCAAGGCTGATGATGAACTTCCCCAAATTCCTGAAAAACCCCCGGTTTCTAAAAAAGGCCCTTGACAAAACCAACTGGGTGAGAAACAACGGGGATAGGAAAAAGGCCCTGAAGGGCCCAAGCGTCATAGTTACAACAGCGGGAATGCTTCAGGGCGGCCCTGCCTTAAACTACCTTAAGACAATCAGCGGTGACGAGAAAAGCAACGTTTTCCTAACAGGGTTTCAGGTTGAGGGCACTGCCGGAAGAATGCTGATGGAAACCAATAAAATAGAGATTGACGGTAAGTTATACGAAGTAAAGGGAAAGGTTGAAAAGTTCGACTTTTCAGCCCACGCCTCGCAGCGGGAAATGATAAGGGCAATCACCAAATGGCAGCCTGAAAAAATCCTGCTGGTGCACGGTGATGTTGAAGTCATCCAGACATTCAAGCAAAAAATAAAAGAGGAAACAGGAATTGAAACCCTTGTCCCAACGGCGGGGGAAAAGATTGTGTTAAGTGAAAACCCATGAGTTTTGCAAGGGTGTTTGTGGACAGCTTCACTCTGCTGAAAAAATGCCCCCGCTTCTTCATTGCAAAAATCCTCATTTCCTTCCTGTTCCTTCCCCTGGTAGTCCTTTTCCCAATGTACGTGATAGAGCTGAACCTCCTGTCGGTGGACGCTGTGTCAAGCATGGGCCAGACCGCGCTGATAAACACCCTGGTTCAGGTCATACTTCTCTTCATTTACACCCTTGCGATATACGTAATAGACTACTTTGTGGTAAACCCAATGTACCCGATGCTGGTGCAGCAATACTACAAAAAGAAGGACATTGACTTCAGGAAGGCCTTTAAGGAAGTCGTTCACCGCTTTGGAACAATCTTTCCGTCGGTCCTGCTGTTCTCGGTCTTCCTGTTCGCAATCCTCGGCATTTTCGCATTCATCATGCTCATAGCCCTTCTTCAGGGCACCGCATTCTTCATAATCTCCATAATCCTTGCAATCATCTCATTCACAGTTCTCTTCATGCTCTTCTACCTAATCTACCCAATAAGCAGCCTTGAAAAAATAAACTTTGTAAAGGTAATCAAGATGACAATTCATTCCTCGCTAAAGCACAAAAGCGAGGTATCCAAGGCAGTGATTATCTCATACGCCGTAACACTGCTGAGTTACCTCATTGGCTCAATCGTTGTGCTGTCAAACACGCAGGGGCAGTCGGTCCTTGTGGTGCTGCTGTTCGTTCCCCTGATACTAACAAGGTTGCTGACAGCGGTGTTTGCAACCTACCTCTACGTGCTCAACGCCGTCTTCTACATGGGCATTGAAAAAGGCGTTTTCCTCGGGAAGTGATTTTGTGAAAGGCGAAGATTTTTGCCCGCTTTGCGGCAAGACACAAGGAAGATTCATAAAGGGATTCTGTGAGCAATGCTTTCTCAAAAAGCACGCGCTTGTCGAAATCCCGGAATCAGTGCACATAAGCCAGTGCAGGGCCTGTGGAAAATACAAGCTGTTCGGAAAAATGACCCTTCCCACAGAGAAACTGCTTGCAAAGCTCGTTGAAAAAAAGGTGAAGGCAAAGGGCCTGGAGCAGGAAACCGTTTTTGCCGAAGTGAAAAAGGCCGAGGAAGGCTTTGAAGCCAAAATCCTGGTAAAGGGCATTGTTGACTCAGTCCCCCTGTCCTTCGAAAAAACCATCCCAATCAAAATAGACAACTTCCAGTGCGACCCATGCATGCGCCTTGCAAGCCAGTACCACGAGGCAATCATCCAAATCAGAAGCGGGGACAAGAAAAAGCTGGAGCGGGCTCTGGACAAAATTCTCGAAAGCCTTTCCTCCCAAAGGAAGACAAACACGCTCTCGCTAGCCACCGAAACCAAGAAAGTGAAGAACGGCCTTGATCTCAAGGTCGGAAGCAAGAAGGCTGCACAAAACGCGGTGAGAGCCACCCAAAAATCCCTCGGCGGCGAAACCAAGACCTCAACCAAACTGCTGGGCAACGACAAAAAGGGAAAGGAAAGGCGCAGGTTCACTTTCCTGCTGAGGCTCTAGCTCTCATACTTCTTCAAATCTTGCTTTATTTCGTCAATGCCTTTCTCAGTAACAATTAGTGGAATCTTCTCAGATTCCGCAATCTTTATTGCGACTGGGTCAACGTTCTTTAAGTCAATCTTGCCGTGCAGCACAACAATGGATGGCTTCATGTCTGTTGAA
>JAFCBY010000150.1 GCA_017610485.1 Candidatus Falkowiibacteriota bacterium | reverse complement strand
CTCCCTCGAAAAGAATAAAGGAAGCCAAAGGTGATTCCAGTGAAGGCAAAGAACAGGTCTCTTTGGCAAAAGGGGCAAAAGCTGGTGCAGGGACTGAATCAAAAACAGGTCAACCTCATACAATGTGTTAAATTCAAGGGTTTTGCCCTCAACGCTCTTTACGAAGTCGTCGGTGTAGGAGGCATGCAGGCCGGAAAAGAATTTTGAGCCGGAGTCAATCCAATTCAAAGAAAGGGAGTAGCCCCTTTCACCCTTTTCAAGAACTTTGCCATCAATAAGCTCCCCAAGAGTTTTGTGCACGGCCTGGTAGGAGATTGGCTGACCCGAATGCTTTTTCACGCGGTTAAAGATTTCCTTGGCGGAAAGGGGCCATTGCTCCCCAAGAATTTGGATAATTGTGTCCTTGGTTGTTTCACCGCTGCCAAAGGAAAATGCCATACATACCATTATCTGGGGAAAAAGGGTTTTAAAGCAAGGAGAAGGCCTTTATTTTCCAAAGTATTTCATTGCATCTGCCCTAAGCTGCCTTGCTAAATCGTGGTCTTTGAATACTATCACCTTTATTTTGGCCTTTCCTTCAAAGTAGTCCTTGTGGAAGGAAGAGGTTAATTGCTCAGGAGTCTTGATTTTCTTGCAGAAGCGTTCAACAAAGCGCTTCTGCTCCTTGGAGAAGAAGATTTGGTGAATCCAGTCCTGGTAAACAACTAAGTCAAAGTTCTCAGAGTAGTTTACGCCGGTAACAACCCTCCAGCCAAGCTTCTTGTAGATGGGAGCAAGCATTTTGTCAACCAAGGAGTTGGCCTCACAGGCAATATAGCTCTTTCCGCCAGAGCCAAGCCTGCGCAAAGCCTCATAATCCTGCTTGCTAATGCTAAAAATCCAGTAAAAGTGCTTCTGGCAAGTAATGCAAATGCCACCAGGCTCAATCTCACGCTCTCTAACGAACTCACGCAGCATATGGATGGCAAAATCGTTATAGGAGTCAAACGAAAGGCAAACCGCATCCTTTGCCTCTGCCTTTTCGCTCGAGCGAATTATGTCTTGGTCCACCGAATCCAAGAATTGCCTAGTGTTCAAAAGCCAATCCCGATTAAGGGAATATTTGGAATTTTCCTTATTCACAACAGACGCTGATTCAAGCTCTTTGAGTTTTTTATGTACTGCCTGGTAGGAAACAGCAAAGCCCTGCCTCTTTATTTCAGAAAAAATCTCCTTCGCAGTCAAAAAAGAGCGCCTGCTCAACGCAAGGAAAGCAAAATCCTCCACCGAAACAGGGCGAGAATTTGGCTTAACAATGGACAAAGCCATAGAAAGGAATTTGGAAGGGAAATCGTTTAAAACCCCTCAAATGTCCACTTCCAACTGTGTTCTGACCCTTTTGTCAGAGTAGTCGAATTCCTGCTGCCTTTTTATTATGAACTCGCAGCCCTGTTCGCCGAGGGCAATGCAGTGGGTTTCAACGCACTCGACCGGCTCCTGGAACACGCTTGAAAAGATGCCTGCAAGCACGCCCCTCAAGAGGTGGTCCCTGGGGGACTCGGCCTTGCCGTGCATTCGGGAGGCAATTGGATTGTTGGCAACGTGGACAATGGCCTTCTTTCCCTCAAAGTCAAGGTCAACGTTGGAGATAGTGCCCCAGCCAGAGGCAACAAAGTACCGCTCCAGGAAGTTGGCAAGCTTTTCGCCATGAAAGCCAAAGCCCACCTTAAAAGAGGGAATTAGGTGGTTGGCAACGCTTCTGCGAACCGCCTTGTAGAGCTTTCTCTCAAATTCCGGGTCGTGAGTCTCAATAAGGCCGATGAGGACCTCGGCAGGGCAGATTAGGAACGGCATGTTTGCCAGGAAAAAGTTGTTCTGCCTGTACTTGAGGTTGTTGGTGAGAATGAACTTGTCGTAAAAAGTGTTCAACGCCATTGTGGTAAAATAAAGGTTTTGAAGAATTTAAATGCGATTGATTGGACAAGACCTTTGCTTTAGGTATTTTTATTAACTGGTTTGTACATAATGGATTCATGGTTGTATACCCTTCTGTTGACAAGATTGTTGAGTTCAACTTGCTTTCATTGAATGTAATCTCTGTGAAGAAGTCAGATTCAGCTAAGGTGTTAAGCCATGAAAAAAGTTGTAAAAGTGATTGAAGACTGCAAGAGAACCAAAGGAGATTTGTTTGACAAAGCGATTGTCTTGCTAAAGGGGCTTGTTCAAAAACATGCCTTTGCAAGCGGCAACAGGAGGACTGCCTTTGTTG
>JAFCBY010000051.1 GCA_017610485.1 Candidatus Falkowiibacteriota bacterium | reverse complement strand
AAGGAAGCGGCCAATTACCACAAGCTTTTCCTTGTGCTTTATATGGTCTTCCCACCTGCTGACGAAGAAGATTAGGACGCCGGCCGCAATGGCAAAGGCAGAGTATGCCATTCCTGCTGTCAGGAGGTCTCCCCCAATTCGCTCCACAAAGACGGCGTAGATTGGGCCAAACAGGCCTGCCGCCAGAATTGAAAAGCCTGAGGCTGACAAAAGAACCTTTAGTTCGCGCTGCATGAAGGATAAAAATGGACTTATTAGGTATTTATAGCTTTTGTTAGCGCGGAGGCTCAAAGCCGGCTTGAAAGAGGGGTGAGAAAAGGGTTTTTATTTGAAAAAAGCCTTAAACTATGCATGCGTTTCAAGATTTTGGCCGGCTTTTTTGACAGGATTGAAAAGGTTTCCTCCCGCTTGAAGATGACTGACTTGCTGGCAGACCTGTTCAAGGAAGCCGATTCTGACGAGATTGCCCGCGTCGTATACATGAGCCAGGGCCAGCTGGCTCCAGCCTACAAGCAGGTCGAGATTGGCTTTGGGGAAAAGTTTGTAGAGGAGGCAATTGCAAAGGCCTCTGGATATGACAAGGGAGAGGTGCAAAAGCTGTTTAAGAAAAAGGGTGATTTGGGGTTGGTTGCGGAAGAGCTTTTGGGAAAAAGAAAGCAAAGCAGCCTTTTTTCTGCAGAGCTTACAATGGAAAAGGTTTTCAGGAACCTGATGAAAATTGCTTCGTCGGAGGGAAAGGGAAGCCAGCCGCTGAAGATAAAGCTCTTGGCAGAGTTGTTGAACAGTGCCTCTCCGCTGGAGGCCAGGTACTTGATTAGGATTCCGCTGGGAAGCCTGCGCTTGGGCGTTGGCGATTCCACAATGATGGATGCCTTTGCAAAAAACCTTTTGGCCGAGGGAAAAAAAGAGAAAGGTCTTGTGAAAGAAGTTAGGGCAAAGCTTAAGGAAAAAAAGAAGGAAAAGAGGGCGGATGAATTTGAGAGGAAGCTGAGGCTGAGGGTTAGAGAAATGATTGAGGCCAAGTACAATGTGCACAGCGATTTGGGCAGCCTGGCAGAAAAGTTGAAAAAGCACGGCCTCGATGGCTTGAAGAGGATTAGCATTCAGCCAGGCGTTCCAATAAGGCCGACTTTGGCTGAGAGGCTTCCAAGCGCAAAGGAAATCGTTGAAAAGCTTGGGAAATGCGCTGTTGAAAGTAAATACGATGGGTTTAGGTTGGCTGTGCACAAGGACGGGAGCAAGGTGAGCATTTTCAGCAGGAGGCAGGAGAATGTTACAGAGATGTTTCCCGAGATAGTTGAGGCCGCCAGGAAGCAGATTAGTGTAGAGGACGCAATTTTTGAGGGAGAGGCCCTTGCCTTCAACGAGGAAACCCAGGAGTACTATCCATTTCAGGTAACAATTCAGCGGAAGAGGAAGTATGGTATTGGAAAGATGGCCAAGGAGTTTCCGCTGACCCTGTTTGCCTTTGACTTGCTGTATGCAAGCGGAAAGAATTTGATGGGGCTTCCTTTCAAGGAGCGGAGGGAAAGGCTTGGAAAGGTTATTGGAGAGGGGAAGACAATTGTCTTAACTGATGCAATTGTGACCGATTCAGCCGAGAGGATGGACCAATACTTCAACGAGAGTGTTGAAAAGGGTCTGGAGGGAATTATTGCAAAGGATCTAAATGCGAAGTATATTGCGGGTGCGAGAAAATTTTCTTGGATTAAGCTAAAGCGGAGCTATAAGGGCGAGCTCTCTGACACGGTTGACACAGTCATAATTGGCTTCTTTAAGGGAAAGGGAAAGAGGACACAGTTTGGCTTGGGTGGGCTTTTGACCGCGGTCTACGATGAAAAAAGCCGTTCTTTTAAGAGCCTTGCCAAGATTGGAACCGGAATGAGTGAGGAAATGCTGGTAGAGCTGCACAAAATGCTTTCAAAAATAAAGCACTCTGGAAAGCCGAAGAATGTTGACTCTGTGCTTGAGCCAGACGTTTGGGTTAACCCCCATTACGTAATTGAAGTAAACGCCGACGAGATTACGAAGAGCCCTGTGCACACCGCAGGGAAAAGGGGGGAAAAGCCGGGTTTTGCCCTGCGCTTTCCAAGGCTTGTGAAGATAAGGCAGGACAAGGGACCGGAAGAGGCAACAACTGTTAAAGAGATTGTGTCTATGTTCAAAAAGCAGAGGCATGTCAAGACAGGTGAATGAAATGGGTTTTGTGTTTAGGTTTGGCGGAAACTTTTACAAAACTGCAATGCTTATTATCGGGTTTATCATAGCCTTTTATGCCATTATTGCGTTCAGGCTTTGGGGAATGGATTGGACAGGTTATTTCCTGAAGTTTGGAAGCCTGGAGGAAGTGGTTTTTATCAGCCTTGTTGTCGCAGGAGTCGGAATTGTTGTGTCGGCCCTGCTGAAATGGTTTGTGAGGCTGGAGCTAAGGTGATGTGAATGCCGTCCGGATTTAGGTTGTTGGTTTATGCAATTGTCACCCTAATAGTAATTGCGTTGGTCTACCAGATAATGGGTCCCCTTCTTTTTCCTTTGCCAGACAACCTCACCCTGATTGAGAGAAGCCTAGAGGCAAGCGAAACAGGCCTTGGCAAATCCTTCAGCAGCGAAACCTATTTCCAGGCAGGGGAAGGGTTTTCTGAGCAGACATTTAACAAGCGGGCAAGGAACGTTTCGTTCCAATGCATTAATCCATTGTTTTGCTGCCCGCAGGCAGAGGAATGCAATCTCTCCATAGAATGGGACAACAACCAAATAAAGTTCAACGATCCAAGAACGGTGGTTGTTACCACAAGATGCAAGCTGCTGGACACGATGTATGCCTGCGACGTTTACGTTGGGGAGAAGCCCGGCCAAATTGAAATAGACCAGGTTTCTGGCCCGAAAGAGCTTGATTTAAGCAGGGAAGAAATGCACTTTGATGTGGTCTATTCAAATTCAGGCAAGCAGAAAATCGAGCAATCGGATGTTGAGATAAAAATCTTCCAAATGTATTTTGAGGATGAAAAGTGGGAGGAGAAACTGGTGAAACATGCTTCAAAGACCGTGGAGCTTGGAAAGCTTTTACCGGGCGAAACAGGAACAAAAAGGGTCGAAATTAACCTGAATCAAAACGGGCCGTTTAAGGCAGAGATTACAGTCAGGGGCCTGAACGCAGGCTTTGACAAGGAACGCTTTCAGTTTGAGACATCCAACGCGGTCAGCGACTGTATGCCAAGAAATTGTGAAAGCCCTGTTTTTGTTGGAGGCGCCCAAGGGCAGTGCACTGCAAGATGCTACTGCCAGGACTGCCTTCTTGGAAGCAGGTGCGCAGAGCTTTTGAAGCAGACCGACAATGTTAATTTGGGTCTGCCACCACGTATAACGGTGAAGGATGGGGAGCCGGACATAGTTGGAAGCAATATAGTTGACATGCTTTTGGAAAAGGGAATGTGCCCAAGTGACATAGTTATAGAGGAGCCAAACGCGCTTAAGGCAGTAATTTCGTTTAAGGTAAAGAATGATGCGGAAAACCCTGTGCAGAATAGCTTCACAGTGGCGGCATTTTGGAAGGAAAATGTTGTAGGCAGCGTGGAGGTTGAGCCAGCGGAAATAAACAACCAAACAGGGTCTGTAATTAAATCAATTACCGTTAGCTTGCCAGTTGGAAGTTATTTAATCAAGCTTGTTGCCAACAAAGAGCCGGAAACAGAGCGGGAAGAAAACTATGAGAATAATGAGGCAACGGTTGAAGTCACAATAGAAAAACGCGAAAGTGCAACAAGTCAAAACGCGCTTGGTCCTTGCTGTGGTATCCCAATGAAGGAAGGCAACTATGTAAATGACAGCAGTAACGCGATTATGCTAAGAAACGCAATAAATAAAGAGATTAAAGCAGACTTTGTAGCAAACGACTACGATGTCTATTTCACCATTAAGAACGTGACAAACAAAAATATAAAGGTAAAAATTCCCTTTGGACAGATTTTCGTATCACGCAATACCCCATTCCAAAACCTTGCAAAGGGATTGGACTCCAATCCGTTAATACAACGAGAAATTGTGGTTGAGCTGCCTGTTTGCGGTTTTTTAACCGGCACTTTCTCAGGATTTTGCCTAAACAGGAGGAGGAAGCTTCCCAAAAACCTGTTCTACGATGTCGGCAAAGTCATAGAAAACCAGGCTATTTTAGATGCTTTGGGAAAAGGCACTAGGCAAACAGCCCAGGACCTGGTTTGGAATGCTGTAGACAAACTGCCCACTGAGCCGAATTACTATGGCAACGACGATTCAATAGTGCCAGAACCAGTAAACCTAAATGCAGGAATCCAACTAAACCAAGAGGACTGCGAGGCCGCAGGGATTAGCGCTTCAATCGTGTGCCAGTTGCCTATTCCGACAGTGGAAGAAACTAAACCAGTAATCGACTCATCTGACGGCGACTTCTGCAGCATTACCCCCTCAGAAGAGCTATTTAGGCTGAATGAAGATGCAACACACCTAAACGCGGCTACAAAAACAGTCAAAAGCTTTGGCTCTGAACCTATTGAGATACTCTTCATTATCGACGACAGCGGGAGTATGAAGACCTTACTAGATATCGCCAATTCAATTGTTGAAGAGACAGGTAAAAAAACAGCTTTAAGAAACCAGAAGTTTACATACTCCATTTCAACCATAAACAGCAAGGGTAGCGATGAAAGATGGGGCGACATACTTTATGCCGTAAAAAAGAGGTTTGACTGGGAGGGAGACACTGAAAACAAGGTAATAGTCGCGATTGGGGATGGAGACAATGATCATGACCACCACTCTGTTTCGATAGAGGCTGCAGCCCTTTCTCAGAAAAACGTGACATTGCACGGTGTACATATGTTTACGGCTGAATCCGGAAATGTAATCGAAAAAATTGCCACTGCGGGGGGCGGCAAGAGTATTTGGGGGAGTTTCATTTGGGCATATGAATATGAGGATGAAATCAACAGAATAGCCGAAGCGCTTTCTGAAGAAATAGTTAGCGGTTGACTCCCACAAAAACTAGTTCTGCAAAAAAGCGCTAAACAGTCAGGCCTTTGCCCCATTCTGCACACAACAGGGCTTCAGGCCTTGCCCCTTGCGCCAAACAGGGCAATCTTTTGGGCTGCAACATCCTGAACAAGGGATGAGCCCTGCCTTAATGCATGCCTTGGGTCAAAGTCTGCTGGGTTGCGGGCGTGGAATTCCCTGATGCCTGCACTGAACGCAAGCCTTAGGTCGGTGTCAATGTTTATTTTGGCAACCCCAAATTTTATTGCCTTTTTTAGGTCCTTGTCCGGAACGCCCTTTGTGCCTGAAAGTCTTGCCCCAAACCGGTTATTCTTTTTCACAAGGGAAATTGGGACTGAGGAAGCGCCATGCAATACCAAAGGAATGGAAACAAGCTCGCTTATTTCCTTCAGCCTCTCAAAGTCAAGTTTGGGCTTGCCCCCGAACTTGTGTGCGCCGTGGCTTGTGCCAATTGCCACAGCCAGGGAATCGCAGCCCGTTTTTTCAACAAAGAATTTGGCCTGCTTTGGGTCTGTCAAATGCTGGGCCTCTGAGCCAATTCTTTTAAGGGAGCCGAGCTCTGCTTCAACGCTGCAGTTTTTGCGGCGGGCCATTGAAACCACCTTTTTCACAATTGAAATGTTTTTGTTCAGGCCATACCTGCTGGCGTCCACCATCACGCTCTTGAAGCCAAGGGAGAGACACTTCCTTATTATCGGAAGGCGCCTGCCGTGGTCAAGATGGATGCAGACCGGCACTTTGGATTGCTTTTCAAGCACCTGTACTATGCCAAAAATGCTTTCAAGGCCAGCATAGCCAATTGTAGACTCGGTAATTTGGACTAGAAGCGGGCTCTTCATAGCCTCGGCTGCTGCAAGCAATGCCCTACTCATCCCCAAATTGCAGGTGTTAAAAGCAGGCAGAGCATAGCCCCTTCTTCGCGCCTTCCCGAGCAATGGCTTTGATAAAGTAAACATTTCAACCAGCTAATAGAAAGCACTTTCCGGTATTTAAAATATGCCCCAAAATGCCCAAAAAATAGGTTTAAATTCAAGTTAGACCATCATACTTAGATACCACTATGTTCTTTCATAGTGGTGAGCCTGCCAGGTGCGCTTCTGTCTGGTTTCTGACTCGGAAACGCACTTGGCATAATCCCTATTTTTATTTCCCCGAAAAATTTAATATACTAATTGCGCTAGCCATATATATTAAACTAATTGACGGAAAATGGAACAAAACTGCCAAATAACAGGTACTATTTTAATGATAATGGAACAAATATTCCATTATGGTTGATAAAAAGGATTTGCTCATTATCGAGGCTTTGAAGAAAAATGCAAGAGCCTCGGTTGCACAAATTTCAAAAGAAACAGGACTAGCCGGAACAACAGTGCACAACCGCATTAAGAAGCTTCGCCAGAACGGCATAATTACGGGCTATACCATAAAAGTTGACAACAAAAAGCTTGGAAAAGACATTGCAGCATATGCCCTGCTAACAGTGGACTACAATATTATAAAGCAGCTCAAAACCAGCCAGCACAACGTTGCAAAAGAGCTTAAAAATCTGTCACAAGTTGAAGAGGCCAGCATGGTTACAGGCGAAGCAGACATCATCCTCAAGCTCAGGGCAAGGAACATAGAAGAACTAAACCATTTTATCACAGTCAAGCTGAGAAACACCGACGGCATAGAAAAGACCAAAACAGTCGTGATTTTGGACGAAGTGCTGGACTAAAGGCTAGGAATAAAACAAAGCAAAACAGGCTTGATTTTGGGCAAAAGATTGCATTAAAAGTGTTTCTCTCCAGGACTTGTTTGTGAGTGTGGGAAATGGGGATAGAAAGCTTTTTGAAAAAGCACGGTCTGAAAGAGGGCAGTGTAGTAAGGGCAAAAAAGGGCAAGAGCTCTTTCACAGGCACAATCATTCCCTCGATTGAAAAGGATATCCTGACCCTAAAGCTTGAGTCAGGCTATAACACAGGCATAAAAATCGAGTCAGGCCTAAAAGTAGAAAAGGTCAAGGAAGGCAAAGCCGTGGGAAAGGCCAAGCCAGCCAAGTTTGAAAATAGGCCAGGGCTTCCAACAGTTTCAATACTCCAAATTGGTGGCACAATCGCAGCGCGCGTGGATTACAGGACAGGCGCGGTTTACACAACCTTTGAGCCAGAAGACCTTTTGACACTTGTGCCAGAGCTTGCCGAAATGGCAAACATTAAAACAAGGCTTATAAGCAACATGTTCTCAGAGGATATGCGCTTCTCCCACTACCAATTGATTGCAAGAGAAATTGAAAAAGAGGCAAAAAAGGGGGTCAAAGGCATAATTTTGCCGCATGGCACTGACACAATGGCCTATACCTCTGCAGCCCTTGCCTTCATGCTGCAGGACATACAAATCCCCATTATCCTGGTTGGAGCCCAAAGAAGCACTGACAGGGGAAGCACAGACGCAATAATGAACCTAATTTGCGCAATGGAGTTTATCACCAAAACAGACTTCTGCGGGGTCGGAATCTGCATGCATGGAACCAGCAGCGACGACAACTGCCTGATACTGCCAGCCTGCAAGACAAGAAAAATGCACACCAGCAGAAGGGATGCCTTCAAGCCAGTGAATGCAGAACCAATTGCAAAAATCGCCTTTGGAACAAGAAAAATTGAGATGCTTGAAAAGGATTACTGCAAGAAAAGCCCAGAGAAAAAGCTCAAGCTCCTTGACAAAATGGAGGAAAAGGTTTCATTGTTCAAAATCCACCCAAATTTGGACCACGAGCTAGTTGCATGCCTTAGAAAAAACAAATACCGCGGAGTTGTCCTTGAGGGAACAGGTCTTGGCCAAGCACCTGTTGGAAAGCCAAACGAACAGGCCAGGATATGCTTCCCGAAACAGCGTTTATCAAACTTGCCTGGCTGCTTGGAAATTTCCACAAAGAAGAGGCAAAAAAATTAATGATCGAGAACCTCCGAGGCGAGATAAATCCAAGAACACAGATTGATGAATTTGGTTTGGGCTACGGGAAAAAGCAGCCTGAGCCAAAACCCTGACTAGGATTAGCGGCTCTAACCCCCAAAAGTAGTGGCCATCGAGATGTTGTGCGCGTGGTCGGAAATCCTTTCAAGGTTCCTGATTGCCTCGGCAAAAACAACGCTTGACTTTGCATTGCATCTTTTGTGAGTTGTCCTCTCAAAGTTGTTCTGCTCAAACTTGGCCTGCAGGCCGTCAATCTCACTCTCAAGATTCATAACCCTTGTGGCAAGCTTTCTGTTGCCGCTTACCATGACATTTATTGACTTGGCAAAGCTCTCCCTGCTCTTCTTGAACATTACCTCAAGCTCCCTTAACGCAGGCCTTGAAAAGGAAAGTTTTTCCCTCGCTTTCCTCTCAGCCAGCTCAGCAATGTTGTTTGCGTGATCAGAAACCCTTTCAATATCCGAAATGCTGTGAACAAGAGCGGAAACCCTCTTAGCCTGCTTTTTGTTCAGCTCACGCCTTGTAATTTTCACAAGAAAAGCCTCAATTATATTATCAAGCTCGTCCACCGCGTCCTCCCTCTTCTGAACAACCTTGACAAGGGTTAAATCGTTCTCCCTAAAAGCCTTAATCGCATCGTCAACCGCGGCCAAAGACATCCGGCCAAGCCTCTCAGCCTCCTTTTCAGCCTGGCTCAAGGCAACGGCCGGCGTTGACAAAAGCCTCTTGTCCAAATATTTTACGCCACCATCGATTTTGATTTCCTTGCCAGGCAGCAAAGACTTGACGACAAAAACCAGTGTTGCAACAAACGGCAGCATCGCCAGGGTAATTGAAATGTTGAAGATAAGGTGGGCGTTTGCAATCTGCCTCGGCAGGTCAGATGCGGTCAGGGAAACCAGTGAAACAAAAGGGGAGAAAACCACAAAGAATATTGCAGCGCCAATCAGGTTGAACAAAATGTGGCTCAAAGCAGCCCTCTTGCTTGTCAAAGTTGAGCCAATTGAAGCAAGAATTACGGTTGCACACGTGCCAATATTTGCACCAATTATTATTGCGATTGCAGCCGGAAGGTCCAACAGGTTTTCGGAGGCCATTGCAATCACCAAACCAGAAGTGGCACTGCTGCTCTGGATGAGCGCGGTAAAAATTGCCCCAACACCCATTCCAAAGATTGGTGGGCTTCCAAGGCCTGACAAAAGAGCCATCATCGCAGGATCTGTCCTCAAAGGCTTCATCGCACCGCTCATGGTGTTCATGCCAAGGAAAAGCAGGCCAAAACCAAGAATGACTTGCCCGAAATATCGGTGTGCGGGCTTTTTTCCCAAGGAGGCCAGGGCAAACCCCACCGCGATAATCGGCAAGGACAGGGCGCCGACCTTGAAGGCAATCAACTGCGCGGTAACCGTTGTTCCAATGTTTGCACCCATAATGATTGGAACAGCCTGGTTTAGGGAAAGAAGCCCGGCATTAATCAAGCCAACAAGGGTTACAGTGGTAATGCTGCTGCTCTGGACTACAGCTGTCACAAGGGCGCCGACTCCGACACCCCTCAACTTGCTTCTGGTAAGCTTTTCAATCCAGAGCCTTAGCTTGTCGCCTGCAGCCTTTTGAAGGCCATTGCTCAACAGAGACATTCCGTAAAGAAACAGGGCAAGGCCTCCAACCAAGCCAAACACAATCGGAACAACGTCCATAAAAGACACCTGTTGCCAGAAGGCCCCCTCCCAAAATAGGGCCTAAAATCCGCTTTACACAATTAGGAAAGGAAAGGGGTTAAAAAGATAAGCCACCAAATTAGTCATGTGAAGGGCATGGAAGAAGTTCCATTGGACAAGTCAATCAGGCTAATTTACCCAAGGCTTACAGTCCTCGTAACAACAGTAAACCCTGCTTCAGAGGTAAACGCCGCACCCTACTCCTGGATTGCACCAGTCTCATTCTCACCACCAATGCTCTATTTGGGAATTCAGAGGCGGGAAACCCTCACTGTGAAGAACATCCGCAGGAAAAAGGAGTTTGTGGTCAACGTTGTCACACGCGACTGGGCAGAAAAGGCTGTTTCCTGCGCTGCCAAGCTCACCGACAAGGTTGAAAAGTCTGGCCTTGAATTTGAGGAAGGAAAAGAGGTTAATGTCCCACGAGTAAAGGGCGCAAAGATCGTCCTCGAGTGCAGGCTCAAAGACGTAATCGAGTCAGGCCAAGCAGACCACTTCCTCATCCTTGGAGAAATAGTCCACGCGGAAAAGGACCCCGCCCTAAAAGACGAAGACCTGGCAATGCACATCTCTGGGGAAAAGTTTGTCGGACCGGGACAGCCCTACTCGGCTTACAGAAAGGAATAAAAGCAGGGAAAAACTTAATTTTAAAAGTGAAAAACAATGCCGAGACGGGCGGGAAAGAGAAGCAAATCACACAAGCATCCAACGAGCAACAAGCAGAAAAGAGTGCTGCTTAAAGAAAGGCGAAAAGAAAAAAAACAGGGACTAGG
>JAFCBY010000050.1 GCA_017610485.1 Candidatus Falkowiibacteriota bacterium | reverse complement strand
GAAGGCAAACCCTATTGTCTCAATTATTCCAATCTGCAGGGGCTGCCTTGGCTCTTGCAGCTACTGCAGCGTTCGCAATGCAAGGGGTGCCCTGAAAAGCTATTCAATTCCCGCCCTTGACAAGAAATTCAGGCATTCCCTAAAACAGGGCTCCAAAGAGTTCTGGTTAACGGCCCAGGACTGCGGCTGCTATGGCTTTGACCTTGACACAAACATAGTTGACTTGCTCAAGACCCTTCTAAAGAACAAAGGGGAATTCAGAATTCGCATTTGAATGATTAATCCAGGCCACTTAAAAGAATTCCTGCCGGAATACCTCACCCTATTTGAGGACAAGCGCCTGTTCCGCTTCTTCCACCTTCCTGTACAAAGTGGTTCTGACAAAATCCTGGAAAAAATGAACCGGCCTTACACTGGAAATGATTTTTTGGAGATTGCAGGGGGAATCCGCAAGGCCTTTCCTGATGCAAGCATTGCAACAGACGTAATTGTCGGCTTTCCTGGGGAAACGCAATCAGACTTCGAGCAAACAGTTTCCCTTCTTGAGCGGGCAAAACCCGATGTGGTTAATATAAGCAGGTTTGGCGCAAGGCCAAACACCCTCGCCCTAAAAATGCCAGGGCAGCTCCACGGCCGCGTAAAGAAGGAGAGGAGCAGAATCCTTACAAAGTTGTGTGCTGAACTTTCTTTGGGAAGAAACCAGCCGTTTGTTGGAAGGGAATTTGAAATTATTTTGGATGAGAAGGGAAAGGGAAAAACTTTTGTGGGCAGGAGCCCTGGCTACAAGCCTGTTGTGGTAAAAAAAGGGCGCTTGGGAGACTTAGTCAATGTTCGCGTTGAAAAGGTCTTCCAGACCTATCTGGCCGGAACACCCACTGATTAATGGCCTTTCCAATAACCTATTTAATTACTTCCAATGCAGGTATTATTGGGGGTTTTTTTAGCTTGCTTTTGCAGAATTCGGTTGAGCACTATAAGGCGAATTTCAAGACAGCTCTTGTCTTTGCCTTGCTCCTGGTTTTCGTTCCGGTTTTTGCCACTTTTCCGAACATTTTCATAAGCAGCGGCGGCCTTTTCATTGACTACAGCGTGCTTTCTGTTCCGCCTGCAATGCTTTTGGCCGAGGCAGGCCTGACAGCCCTTTTCCTGCTCTTCTACTCCTTTTTCCTCTCAATAATCATTTTTTCCGTAAGAAAGGGATTGAGCAAGCTAAAGCTTCAGCTCTACCTCCATGAAATGATCCAAAAGTTTGCCCTGAGAATCTTTGCCTTTTACATCCTGCTATGCCTTTTGGCCTTTTTGTTTGTTTCGGCAATGCTCTTGCTAGGCGCCCACATTCTTTTGGCATCGCTTGTTTTGCTTGCCGCGTCCTTCCTGCTGATGTTTGTCCCGCAGGCTGTTGTAATCGACGAGGAGGGTTTGAGGCATGCCCTGTTAACAAACTTTGATTTTCTTCTAAAGCATCCAACAGACTTCTTCAAGGTTGCTTTTGTGGGAGCAGTGCTTCTTGCCCTCCTGCAACTGCTTGAGTTTAGCCTGGCCCAAATAACCATGCTCGCGCCCTACATTTCACTCCTTTTGTGCCTAATCTTCATTTTGCCCTTTTTGGAGGTCGTGAAAACTTACCTCTACCTGATGAAGATAGACCTGATAAAGCACCACGAGATTGCCCGAAGGAAAAGCCCTAGGTCGCCCAGAATCGAGCCAGAGGATCTTGCCTCGGCAAAGTAGGCCCTAATCTTTCAATTCGATGATTCTCACATTCCCTTCGACCAGTTCAGCCAGCTCTTTCCTGTCCTCTGCCTTTGCCGCAAAGCAGTAGCTTTTGCACACTGCCCCGCTCTTCCTAAGCACCTTTTCTTCCGGGCTTTGCCTTGGCTTTGCGCCAAAGCTTTTCCTGTTCTGCTGAGAAAACCTGTACAGGGCTGTTTTGTTCTTGAGTTCTGCCAGGACAAAGCTTTCAGGCAGGCTTTTTTTGAGCTCTGGCAAAATCCTTTCGGCAAATGCCAGGGCATCAGAGTCCTGTTCCGAGCCAGTTACAATCTTTGCCGCCTCAATCAGGCTGTCAAGCGCCAGCGCAGACTTCTGCTCCCTGATCAGAATTCCCTGTTTTTTTACGTAGTCTCTTCCAAGCAGGCTTTTCCTTTTTGCCTCATCTAACTGTGAGACAACCTTTGCCTTTCTTTCAAGCTCTTCAAAGAACCCTGTTTCGCTTCCCTTGTTTGCCAGGGCCACTGCTGTGAGGTTCAGGCCGGTAAAAGAGCAGAGGCCGCTTCCCTCAAATGCAACTCCGTTCACAAGGCCCCATTCATTGTTCTTGCAGTTCAAAAATGTTTTTGGCATTTCTTTCAGGGCTTTGAGTTTGTACTTTGAGTCAAGTGCAACACAGCTTTCAAAGCAGGGAAACCTTTCTCCAGAGGCAGACTTAACAAGGCTGTTGGCTGCCAGGTACAGGATTTCCTTGTCTATCCTGCTTTTTGCAAATTGCTCTGGTTCAAATAAGTGAAGTGTGTTGAATGCGGGAATGGCCTTTGCATTCAGGAAGCAGGCTTTTGCAGCCTTTGAGAAAAGGTCAGCTGCTTCCCTCACAGTTTTTCTGTTGTTTCCTTTCGCTATTGCAAGATTCAAGCCAGAGATGTTCGGCCGCCAACTGAACAGCCTTTCAAGCCTGCGTGCCCTTTCAAGAACATCAAAAACGGTTTGCCTTGCGTTCTCCCCTGGCTTTGCCACAATGACTGTTGCAACAGGCTTTGTGCAGAAGTCCTCCAAAGCGGCAATAAAAATCTCGTTTTCCAAATGCATTCTTGCCTGCTTGGGTGAAATGATGCGAAGAAGATTGAATTCGGACATTATTGCCTTGTTGCTGTAGGGTGTTTGCGCTGCCTTCTTTTCAACTTCGAAGACAGGCAACCCCAGCCTCGTATACTGGTTCCTTACATTTTCGTGCCCGTACTCCAAGAGCTTCACATTGACGAGCTCCCTGATTAGAGCTGTGCTAATGCTTTCAATCTCCAAATCCTTTATCTTTTCTTCCACCTCGCGGCCAATTTTTTCTGCAACCCCGCGCGGAACCGATGTTTCGTGAAGCAGGCTTTTGATTATGTTGCCCCTGTCAAATCCCTCAACAGCCTGCTTGCTTGTCCTGACCTGCATTTTTTGGAAGGATGCATAAATGGAAGCGGCCTTGGGGTCAAGCCGCTGAAGCAGCTTCAAGGCGGCTTTCCTGAGGCTTCTCAGGCTGGTTGTCTGCTGTCCTGAAAGCTCTTTGACTATTTTGGTTATGGTCCAGCTGTCGGCGTTGGCCTCTTCGCACTCTTTTGCAATTTTCTCAATCATTGCTGCAATGGGCTTCTCTGGCATAAAACCATTCTTTGGTGCGAAATTATTAACAGTTTGCCCCTGGCTTTTGAAAAGCAAACTTTTTAATAAAGTTTTATTCGAATTATTAATGTTGTGGCATGTAAATTGTATCTATTGCCACAATTTTTTGCAAACTTTTTGCGCGTGAGCGGAAAAAGTTTTTTGGGTGTTTTGGAATGCGGGTAAGCCTTGATAGAATCGATTTGATAATCCTAAAAAGCCTTTTGAGGGACGGAAGGGCAAGCTTTAGCAGCATTGCCAAGGAAACAAAGCTGACCGATGTTGCAATAAAGAAGCGTGTTGAGGGTCTGAAGAAAAAAGGGGTTATTGACAGCATTACAGCCAATCTCAATTTGAAAACCCTTGGATTTGAAAACCCAATCTTTGTCCAGATTCGCTCCGAGATTGGCAAGAACAAGGACCTGTTCAAGAAACTTACCGACCTTGACTATGTCATAGAGCTCTACCAGGTTTTGGGCGAGTACAACATGCTTGCAAAAATCGTTGTCAATGACTTGAACCAGGCAGAGAAGGTAATCGCAAAGCTTGGTGTGTTCGACGGCCTAATTGACCTCAAAACCCTTGTTGTCCTCTCCGAACTGAAAAGCGGCCCGTCCCTGCCATCAGGCGCGCTGCAGAAGAGACTATAAGTTCAAACCCCTCCAGGGGCTGTTAATCCGGGATTAGTAGCCCCTATTTTGTTGTTTCAGTGAAGTTTTTTATATTGGCCAAAAAGTAATAAACTGTTTCAATCTCCTATTTTTCCATGAGGGCCTGCAAAATGAAAAACCAATATGATGAGTTCCTGCATAAAATACAGCAGGAAAAAATGGCGGAACTTTGGGATAACAAGGAAGATGGGGCTTGGAAAAATGTTTGAGGCAGGAAACGTGCTTCTGGCGAAAGCCCACAGCAAATGAAAAAAGTTTTCATCTATAATTTTTTCACTTTGCCATTTTCGGCCTTTCTTGCCTTTTCTTCCCTTTTGATTTTCCTCTCATCGCTTTTCTCGGCGCGCTTTTCTTTGATGGTTTTCTTTCCCGAGCTGAAGCCAAATGCAACCATGGAGAGGAAAACGCTTACGATTACTGCAATGTACACAATTTTGAGGATTACATCGGAGCCGGTTATGCCGTAGGCCACAAACATTGGGGCCATTGCCGCTGGCGCAATCCCTTTTGGCGAAATAAGGCCGAGCTTTACCCTGTCCAGGAAGCCAAGGCTACTCTTGTAGGAGATTAGGCCAACGGAGACCAGTCTTGCAATCAGCAGGGCAACCGCTATCACAATCACCTCATACCTGGTTATTCCAAGCGCTGCCAGCTCACCCAAAGTGAACTGCATTCCAAGCATTACAAAGACGAAGATTGTGAACAGGAAAGCAAGCTGTTCGGTGAACTTGCCAAGCAAATGCGTTTCCTTCTTGGTTGTGCTGCTTAAGAACAATGCTGTTACGGCCACTGCCACAATTCCTGAACCAAAAAAGTTCTCCGCAATAACGTAAACTCCTACAGCAATCATCAGGCCAATTATTTGCTCGTGCTTGTGCCTGCTTGCCTCCAAAATCTTTTGGCCCCAAAAGGCCCCCCCAATTCCTACCATGAGGCCTATTCCGATCATTGCAAACAGCTTTGGAATGTTAAACCAGGCCAGCTCAGGCTTTATGAGAAAATCCAGAAGCACAAGCGGAAGTATCAATGTTAGAGGCTGGTTGAACACGGATTCCGTCAAGAGAATTGTCTTAACCCTGTTCTTTTCCTCTGTGCCCCCAACAGAGGAAATTGCCGCGCTGTCACTCCCGCTCAAAAGTGCGCCGAGAACAATAGCGCTAAGCAGTGGAATGCTCAGCAGGGCAAAGGTTATGCCGCTTATTATGAACAGCGTCAGAAAAACACCCAAAGTGGCAAGGCTTAGAATTATCCTGCTGTCAGCCTGAATCTCCTTCAGCTTCAGGTGGAATCCTGCGCTGAAGACAATAATTATCAATGCCAAAATCCTGATTATTGCAGGCCATTCCCCCAAAACCTCCAGGTTGAGAATGCCAACAGAGGCAAAGAGGGTTCCAAACACTACCAGAAGAACAACAAACGGCACCCTGCTTTTGTTTGACAAGGCTTTTGCTATTATGCCGATTGCGAGAATTAGAGCTATCTGTGTTATTAGCGCAAGTGGCTCAAAGTTTGCCTGGAACAGGCTGCTTACCGGCATGCTAATACCAAAAACCCCTTCTTTGTTTTTATAGTTTTTGCTACAAAAGATTCTTGCCATAATTTTTTTTACGTGCTTAAATGATACTAATAATTGCCGAAAAGGCCATCGCAGGCAGGAGAATTGCCGCTATTCTTGCTGGCAAGCAGCTGCCAGGGGAGCGAACTGGAAATGCCCTGCACTTTGATTTTGAAATGGACGGCAAGCCCTACTCTGTTCTTCCGCTCAGCGGCCACATTGTTGACGTTGAATTTCCCTCCAGTTACAAGCAGTGGCTTGGCACAGACTTGAGGAAGCTGGTTGAGGCCCCCATAGACTATGTGCCAACAGAGCAAAACATTTCAGGCCTGATCAAAAAAATTGCCCCAAACATCAAAGAGGTAATCATTGCAACAGACGCCGACCGGGAAGGGGAGGCAATAGGCCTCGAAGCCCTAAACATTCTCCTGGAAGTGAATCCAAAGGTCAAAGTAAAAAGAGCGATTTTCTCCGCAATAACCGAGAAGGACATAAAGGACGCGTTTTCAAATCTCTCCGAGCTTGACACTGCTTTGGCTGAGAGCGCAAACTCAAGGCGGGAAATAGACCTTATATGGGGAGCAGTGCTGACAAGGCTTCTCTCCCTCATTTCCGGCAGGCTTGGAAAGGAATTCCTTTCAACAGGCCGGGTCCAGACACCGACCCTCAGACTGATTGTGGACAGGGAGAAGCAAAGGCTTGTCTTCAAGCAAAAAAAGTACTGGCAGATCCAGGCCGAATTTGAAAAGGAAAAGGCAAAATTTGAGGCACTGCACAAGGAAGGCAAATTCTGGGAAAAGGACAAGGCAGACAAGGCCATGTCCTGTGCAAACCCCCTGGTTGGAACAGTCTCGGACGTAAAGAAGAGGAAGAAAACTCTTTCAAAGCCCCTGCCCTTCAACACAACGTCTTTCCTGAGGGCCGCGACAGCCATAGGCTTCACCGCAAGCAATGCAATGAGGGTTGCCGAATCCCTGTATCAGTCTGGCCTAATCAGCTATCCTCGTACAGACAACAGCGTTTACCCAAACACGCTTGACCTGAGGGCCACGCTGAAAGAGCTTGCCAAGCTGGCTGAATTCAAGGCACTTGCAGACCAGCTGCTTAGCAAGCCAAAGCTTGTCCCAAGCGCAGGCAAGCTTGCAAAGGACCACCCGCCAATACATCCTGTGACCGCCGTTGAAAAAAGCAGGCTGGACCCCCAGAACTGGAAAATTTACGAGTTGGTCTGCAGGCGCTTTATGGCCTCGCTTGCCGAAGACGCCCTGACAGAAAACCTCTCGGTCGAAATTGACTTGAACAAGGAACCCTTTGTTGCAACAGGCCAAACCTATCTTGAAAAGGGCTGGAAGATTTTCTACCCCTACAGCAAGGCAACCGAGACCATGCTGCCTGCCCTGGCCAAAGGCGACAAGGTAGGCCTTTTGAAACTTGACCTGCTTGGGAAAGAAACCCAGCCACCTGCAAGGTACAGCCAGGGTGCTTTGATAAAGGCAATGTCAGACCTCGACCTTGGGACAAAGTCAACGAGGGCGGAAACAATCCAAAAGCTTTACAGGCGGAACTACATCGAGGGGCAAAAAGCTTTAATTCCGACCAAGATAGCCTTTGCAGTTATAGACAGCCTTGAAAAGCACGACAGCGTAGTCGTAAAGCCCGAGATGACCGCCAACCTTGAGGCTGACATGGACCTTGTGGCAAACGGCAAGAAGGACAAGGACAAAGTTGTTGGGGAAAGCAGGGCTGTTCTGGGAGACGCCCTAAAGCTGTTGCTTGAGCACAAGAACGAGATTGGCTCCGCTTTGAGAAACGCGGCAAGGGCCGACAGCATGGCCGGGCCTTGCCCGGGAAAGGGCTGTGAGGGCCAGCTTCTTGTGAGAAAGGGCCGGACAGGAAAAAGGTTCCTTGGATGCAGTGCCTATCCCAACTGCACCACCACATTTCCTCTGCCTCAAAATGGCAGGATAACTTTTCTCCCTGACATATGCCCTGACTGCAACAACATAATGATTTATGTTGTGGGCAAGAGATATAGGTACAAGATGTGCATAGACCCAAAATGCAAGAGCAAGGAAGCCTGGGCAAAGAAGAAAGAGGAAAAGGCGGCAAGGGAAACCGAGGCAAAGAAAGAGGACGCGCAGTCCAAAGAGGCAAAACCTACAAAAGAAGAGGAAAAGCCAGGGCCGGAAACCAAGGCCAAGCCAAAAAAGGCAGCAAGCAAATCCCCAAAAAAGAAAGCAGCTGCAAAACCTAAAAAGCCAGCCAAAAAGCCTGTTAAAGAGAATTAGGCTGTCGGGGAAAGAGAAAGCCAATTTTTTTTTTGAGAGCCAGTTTGAGCCTGGTGAGCTTTTTCCCATTCCCCCAACAGGTTAATCAAATTTTTCGCCTACCGTTCTTTGGTAAACCCCTCCTTTTCAACTATATATAAATAATGCCATATCTCCTATATATCTACCACCTG
>JAFCBY010000049.1 GCA_017610485.1 Candidatus Falkowiibacteriota bacterium | reverse complement strand
TTTTTTCAAATTCCCTGTCCTTGTCGAAAACAAAGTCTCCCAAGTCGTTGACTGTTTGAACTCCTGCTCCATAATTCAAACCAAATTTTTTTAATGCCCTAATCTGTTCTCCTGTGCCGTTTGCCAGAACGGCTCCAATGTATGCAACATTGCCCATAAAGTGCCCGCAGAAATATTCTATCCTTTTTTCGTAGAGTTCCTTCATTTCCTCAAAGGATTTAAATCCTTTAATGTTCTTTTTGTTCAGCTGGTATAAATCTATGTGCTGGCCAAGGTAAACAAGCTTGTTGATTTCAGCAAGCTTGCCCACAACATCTTTTGTCTCTTCTGGTGAAAGGCTGATTCTGGTTTCCAAAAGGCATTCGGTTGCCAAATCCCTGAGAAGCATTGCCGCAATTATGTACTGGTTTACGTCCTTTCTTTCCTGGCTTTCCCCTTTCTCGTCAAAAACAGCGTTTGCAACATATGTTGATATGTTAAGGAACTCGACTGCTGCGCAGGCAGGAACTACCTTTTTCCAGTTTTTGCCGCCGCAGGCCTCAAAGCTCAGCCTCATCAAGAGGGGTCTTGCCTTTGGACGGTTTCCCAAAAGCATCTTTTTCACAACATAGTTTTCCTGCAAGGCAAGCACAGCTTTCTTGTCCCTAGCTTCTATTTCTGAAAGTTTTTCCTGCATGTATTTGTAGGTTTGTTTCCAGGTTTCTTCCATCTCCTGAAAATACCGCTCTTTGCTCACTGCCTTCCGGCTTGCTTTAGGGTTGCTTTCCATATAAGAACTAGGCGTCTTTCCCATTAATTAAAACATACAGGCCCATTTTTTATCAAAAAGCAATATTTATAAACAATTTAGGCTTTATGTTAAATATGGTTGATTTGGACTTAAAGGATTGGAAGATTCTTTTCGAGCTGGACCTGGATTCAAGGCAAAGCCTTCAGGCGATTGGGAAAAAGGTTGGCTTAAGCAAAGAGGTTGCAAATTACCGAATAAAAAAATTGCATGAAAAGGGCATTATCACCTCTTTCTTTACGAGAATTGACACCGCAAAGCTTGGAATTCTTATTTTTAGGACCCTTATAAGGCTTTATAACATCACTCCTGAAAAAGAGGCTGCTTTGATAGAATATATTATTGAAAATAGAAAGGTTGGGTGGTGTGTTTCGGTTGACGGTGCCTGGGACCTAAATTTCATTTACTGGGCGGACAGCATAAGCGACTTCTCAGGATTTTGGAGAACCCTCCTTTCAAAGTACGGCGATTACATTCAGGAAAAAGAGGTTTCGGTCTTTGACAAATACATTCAGTTTCCAAAGCTCTTTCTCCTAAAAGACAAAAAACTGGCCAATATTCCTTCCTTTCCCTGTGGCAGAAGCAAAGTAGTTAAAGTTGACAAAAAGGACATAAAGATTCTTTCCACTCTTGCTTCAAATTCAAGAACGCAAAGCATAGACCTGGCGGAAAAGGTTGGAATTTCGGCCAAATCCGTTTCCCGCAAAATAAAGAGGTTGAAGGACCTGGGCGTAATTCAGGGTTATGGAATCAGCCTGAACCTCAGGAAAATCGGATTCACTTACTTCAAGCTCCATCTCTTCTTTAAGAGGTTTGACAAAAAAAGGTTTAAGGATTTGATTGCCTTCTGCCGCCACAATCCATATATCCTCTATACAAACGAACCAATTGGGGCAACTGACCTGGAACTTGACATAAACATCGAAGATGAGGATAGCTACCACGAGCTATTAAACGAGATAAGGTACAAGTTCTCCGACCTAATAAAAGACTTTGAATAATTAACTAATTCACCAATTATAGTTACATTTATATATTTGGTTTGACTAATTCTATATAGGGAACCATGTTTTTCGAATTTCTTCAGGCAGTGGTAACTCTTGACTTGAATTGGCTAGTTAGCACTGTCTTCAACAACTTGCATTGGCTTTTTGCGTTTGCCACTGTCTGTTTCTTCTTCTTTGGGTATGGTGTAAGGAAACTTGCAATTACGGTTAGTCTTTTGACCCTTCTTCTTTGGGCCTGGGTTGACTTTGAGCTTTTGGGTGGCTGGGGAATTTTCATTGCAGAGTTTTTGATTCTTTACTACATTTCAAAAATCGCACTCCTTGCTTTTGTTGAGGAGGTTCCCTCCCTTAGAAAGCATATTGTAGCCATTTCAGCGTTGCAGGGAATTTTGCTTATAGTATTCTTTAATTTGTTCCTTAGGTAGGCGAGAGAAATGAATTTGACTAAGAAGGCAATGTTTGGGGTTTTTGTAGGCCTCTTCATATTCATAGCCATCAGCTTTGGTGAAACGGCAGGAATTTCTGTGTTTTCATCTGGCCTTCTTGGATTTGGGGGCTTTATTCTTTTGCTTTTCATGGCGCCGTTGGAGTTAATCGTTGACACTTACGAGTGATCAAAATGTTGATGGAATTTTTGGCAAGGCTGTTGGAATTTGACTTCATTTGGATAGTGGAACTTGTGATGGGCAACCTCCACTGGCTGTTTGCTATAGCGTTTTTCGTTGTTATTGCCGAGAAGGGCAAGAAGCCAATCTGGCACTTCCTTGTCATGATTGGCTTCCTTTACGCTTTCCTAGATGTAATGGGAATGGGCGGTTGGGTTCTCCTCCCTATGATAGTATTGGTTCCCTTAGAGCTCGTTATCGGGCTCTATTTTAGGGAGGGGACCTGGCCGCAGAGAAATTTCGTGAAGCTTGTGACAGTGCTCATCTTTGTGTTGAGTTTTGTTCACACTTTTATCTTCACGTTTCCGGGGGCACGAAAATGGGTAATTTGAGAGCAGCGTTTGAGTCAGTGCCTTACGCAATTGCGGTTTTGTGTATTTGCCTATTCGTAGGAATGGCTCTTGATATATTGCCAAACTTTGGAAGCCTGTTTTCGTTCTCGGGCATTATTGCGTTTGCATTTGTGGTTTTTGGAATGACAGCGAAGTGATAAAATGTTGGTAGAGTTTTTGGCGCATTTGGTGGAATTCGACTTCATTTGGATAGTTGGGCTTATAATGGGCAACCTTCACTGGCTGTTTGCTTTTGCGGCTGCCGCCTACATCTTTTTTGATTGCAAGAGGCTGGTCATGCCATTCATCCTGGTTGTTGGCATATGCTGGACAGCCGGCGACTTCAGCGCGGCCAGCGGCTGGACTTGGACAGTGCCTGTATTCCTCGGGATATTTTACATAAGCAGGATTGCTGTCCTTACTTTCTGCGTTGAGATAAAGAGCCTGAAGAACATACTTCCTGTCGTCAACATTGTGCATTTCTTTACGGTTTACATAATATTCAACCTGTTCATTGTCTGAGGGTGTTGTGGAATGAATTACTTAAAATGGGGAATTTACTCGCTGCTTTTCGCATTTTTCTTCTATCCTTTGATGGAGATGGCTTCGTTCAACGGCAGCATTTTCTCCGAAAGATTTTTCAGCCTGACGGGCTTCATTGCAGTTTTCCTTTACGCGCTTGCAAACATTTACCAGGCCTCTTATTCAATAGAGTATGGAAAAAAGAAGGATGCAGAGGAAGCGGCTTCCAAGTAGCCCTTTCTATTCAGGGATTTAGTCTTCATCTCCGCCGCCTAGGTCGGAGTGGCTTATGACATAACTTTCAATCTTTCCGGAAATCCTCTTCCTCTTTAGGAAAAGAACGCCTACAATGACTGCTGCTACTGCCACAAAGATCCAGAACAAATCGCTTTGCATCATCTCTGAAATCAGCTTGCTTAGGTCAAAGGAGGCAATCTGCTTGAAGAAGCTGTACTCCAAAAACAGCTCGTTTCCCGAGGCATAGCCCTTCCAGGTAATGTTGGTTCCTTCAACCAGGGACTCTGGCTTGACAAGGCCGTTTATTTCAACGCCTCTTGGCAGCTGCACTGAGATTGATGTGCCCTCAGGGATGACCCAGACCGGCCCGTCCTTGAACTCGTTGAAAAACTTTGCCTTGAGGCCGTAGTCTATTACCCTGCTTGTTTCCCTCTTTTTCTCCATTATTGGCTCTTTGAGGGTGTAGGTTATTTCGAGGAAGTCCAGGCTGCTTTCCTCTTCAACAAAGGAGATACCGCTTACTATCAAATCCTTTTCAAGTCCTATGTGCGGAAAAATCCTTTCATCGTATTCGCGCCAGTCGTCAAGGCTTACTCCAATCTGGCTTACCGCCTGCCTGAAGTCTGCCAGCTGCTGCTCGTTTTGGAAGAGTAGGAAGTACTTTTCGTTTATCTCCGCATTGCCAATTGAGTCGACTTCAATCGAGAGCTCGTGCCTGTCCATAATGTAGAACTGGGCGCTTGCGCTGGACAAGAGCAAAAGCAAAGCCAGGCCAATTACAAAAAATCTTTGCTGCATCATAATTCCTATTATATTAACCGTTTCTTATTTATTATTCTTTTCTTAATGGGGAAACTGCTGGCTTTAAGCATCTTTCCGTTGAATGGGGAACTGGTCGCTTTAAAACCTCTTTCCGAGTGAATTTTTATGGTAGAGTGGCGTGGTTTCGGTTCAGTATTTTGGTCATAGCTTTTTCAAGGTGGGTTTTCCCGGCAGAAATATCCTGATTGACCCCTATCTCTCTAATGAATGCAAGGACCCTGCCTTTGCAAGGCTTGTGTCCTGCGCCGCAAAGGAAAAGGATTTGAGGGATATTGCTCTGATTCTTGTGACGCACGAGCACTTTGACCACTTTGACAAGAAGTTTGTCGAGAATATTGCAATCAGGGACAACAGCTGTGTTGTTGCATCAGAGCAAATTTTGCAGCAGCTAAGCCTTGGAAAGAGGTTTGTGCACCCGATAAAAATGCACCAAACAATTTCCGTCAGGGGTGTTGAAATAAAGGCAATTCCGGCCCACCACCCACAGGCATTTTATCCCCTTGGATTTCTTTTGGAGCACGGGGGAAAAAGCGTCTTTCACTCGGGGGATACAGCCCTGACAGACCACTTCTCGGAACTAAAGCCTGACATCGCGATTTTGCCAATTGGTGGAACCTACACAATGGACTGTGTTGATGCAGTCCGTGCCGTAAAAACAATGAAGCCAAAGTTTGCAATTCCAATGCACTACAATACCTTCAAGATGATTTTGCAGGATCCCGGGGAGTTCAAGCAAAAGATTGAGAAAAGCATTCTCAAAACAAAGCCGGTCATCCTGAAGCCAGGGCAGACCTTTTCATTTAAGTAAAATCTTTTGTTTGTGGTTTTGTATGCTGCTCCAAGTGCCTTTTTACGAAAACAGTGGGGATGGAAACCAGTGCATGCAGGTTGCCATGCAGTCTGCATTGAAGCATTTTCTTGACAAAGAGATTTCTCTTGAGGAGCTTGACAGGCTTACTGGGAGAGAAACAGGGTTGTGGACTTGGACTTCTCAAATTGTAACTGTTTTGCACGATTTAGGGCTAAAGGTAAAATTTTACTCAAAGTTGGATCTGGAACCATTCCTGCAAGGCGAACCCTTTATCCGGAAGCAATATGGAAAGGACGCAGACAAAATTTTGAAGTTCTCTAATTTGCCTGTTGTAATGGAAGCAATAAAGAGGGTTTTGAGGCAAGGCCTTTTTGAAAAGAGAAAATTGTCTTTTGGGGAGGTAGAATCTCACATTGAACAAGGCCGCCTGCCGTTGATGCTAATAGACCACAATAAGCTTGTTGGCAAAGAGGGATTGTATCAAGGGCATTTTGTTATAGTAACAGGTTTTGACAACCCAAGTGTCTTCTACCACGAACCAGGCCCAAAGAATCCTGAAGCAAACAAGAAAGTGCCAAAACAAACTTTTATAGAAGCCTGGAATGCAAATGGAGCAGACAACACTATTGTACTAGTGCTTGGCAAGATGGATTAATGCGAAAAAAATTAGCGCTTCTCATCTACTTCTGCTCAGGATAGTACTTCCAGTTCACAAACCACACAAGCAGTGCAAACACGTCTAGCCCAATCAAAACAGCTGCGCCCCAGAGCATGGCTGCCTGTGCAAACCAGTGCATGACAAAGTTAAATGCGGCAAAAATCATTCCAATGCCCAATGCCATCAATCCAACAAATGCCTCAATAAAGCGCATAAACAAGTTAATGTGAAAACAGCTATTTAAACCTTCCCAGAGCCTACTTTTCCTCACAGTATTTTCCATAGCTCAATCCAATAATTTCTCCCAGTCTGCTCCCAAAAACCCTTTCCTCGGATTCATTTAGGAACTTAATGCACTGGCATTCAACGCCTTCATCCACTTCCACTATGCTTTCCTCCACCTGGGCGGTTCTAACCAGGTTCAGCCAGTGGCTTCCAACGCACATGCTCTCACCATCACTGGTTATGCCAACACAGTCCTGGTCAAACTGGCAGGCGGTCGCATTCTCAGTCATCTCTGAAGTTAAAACGCATCCGCTTAGCAGAACCAAAGCAGCCGCCAGCGGGAAAAATAGGGTTTGTTTCATTTTTCTAATAGAGGCTTTCCAGGCTTTTATTTTTTTTCCTTTGCGTTTTTCAAGTCTTCTCTGCTGCCAATATCCAGGCATTTTCCCCTGTATTCAACAAATCCTGTCTTTTCCCCCGCGGCCAGAATGTTGATTGAATCAGTTATCTCAAACTCGCCCCTGCGGCTAACCCTTGTTTCCACCAGCGCGGGAAAGATTTTCTGCGAAAAAGAGTATGCCCCTGCATTGACCAAATCGCTTCCAATTTTTCTCCCCGGCTTTTCCACCAGCTGCATGAGCTTTTTTCCCTTTACCAGGGCAACGCCAAACTTTTCAGGGTTCTTTTCAGGGCGCAGGGCAACAACCGCGTCAAATCCCTTTTTTGCCCAAAGCCTTTTCCAAAGCCCTGGCTCAACAACAACGTCGCAGCTCCCAACCAAAAACCTGCCCTTAACCTTGCCCCTTGCCTTCAGGACAGCGTGCGCGGTCCCCATCGGAATTCGCTGCGTCACATAACTCAGTTTAATCTTTCCAAACTGCTTTCCAAACTTTTTCCTGACAAGCCTGCCCTTGAAGCCAACAACTATCAGCACTTCCTTAACGCCGGCCTTTTCCAAAGATTCCAAAACGTGCTGAAGCAAGGGCTTTCCATTCAGCTCAACAAGGGCCTTTGGCTTATCCTTTGTCAAGGACCTCATTCTCTTTCCAAGGCCTGCCGCCAAAACAACCGCTTTCATGTTTTTTTCTCCTAAAGGTTAGGGTTTGGCAAGGTTTAAATATTAGGGTTGCCTTAAATAAAGAGTAAAATATCCCAAAAAGCAATTGTTTCCCATGAAGCTAGAAATAAACCCTGGTGACAGGCAGCTTGCATTCCTCCTTCTATTCACAGCCATAGTGATAGCAATAAGCGTGGTGACAGCCTACAACGCCGTGCCAGGGCCGGGTCTACCGGCAACAATGGGCCACTCAGTGGATGAAATAGACTGGGCAAACCCAATACCGGGAAACATATCTGTAAGCGGCGATATAGATGTCTTGGACAATGAGATTAAAAGCTATAAAGGATTTCCAACTCCAAATTATGATAGCGGATGGGTAGCTATTGGCAAAGGCACAACTATAACTTTAACACATGGCCTTGGCGGTAACCGAGACAATTATGTTGTTGACCTGACATTTAAACGGATGGCCACTGACAATATTCATAACTACGTTTATGGCCTTAATAGTGTATGGCCTGGTATGCAAGGAGCCGCCTGGAGTGCACTAACTGCAAATCAAATAAAGGTTCGTAGGGGAGACTCGGATCTTTATGTCGATAGCGTCAGGGTACGTATTTGGGTGTATGAATAATTTCCTTCTGCTAAACAGGCAAGCGGTTTTTACACTTCCAATTCTTCCAATTACTTTGGAATCCTGAAAATCAAACCTCTATCTCTTCCAAGTCCTTTGGAACAACCACGTTGCCGAACTCCTGCCTTGCCTCGTTCTCCACAAGCGAGTTCTTTTTATAGCGGGGTGAGATGTGCACAATCACGAGCTTCTTGGCGCCTGTTTGTGAGGCGACCCAGGCCGCCTGCTTTGCAGTTGAGTGCCTTGTCTCCTTTGCCCTTGAGATATGCTTGTCCAAAAAGGCCGCCTCGTGCACCAGGACGTCTGAGTCCCTTATCTCGTCAAAGTATGAGTCTGAGGGCAGGGTGTCCATCACAATGGAGATCTTTTTTCCAGGCCTTCCCTTGCCGTAGTCCATTACCTGCTCTGGCCTGAACTCCTTTTTCCCGGCCTTTACCTTCTTGCCCTGTTGGAGCTGGCTCCAAAGCGGCCCCTCCGGAATCCCCAACTTCAGTGCCTTCTCCCTTTGAAAGGTTCCTTCCTTGTCCTTTTCCTTGAACACATATCCCAGGCACTTTGCAGTGTGCTTGAGCGGAACGGCTGAAACAGAGTACTTGTCCCTCTTTGTAACCAGGCCTGAGGAAACCTCCTTAACGCGGATTTCAAAGTTTTTTTTCATCAGTGCCAGGTCCATTACCTTTTCAATCTCCTTCTTGGTTCCCTTTGGCCCAAACACGTTCAGGGGGGCATCCCTTCCATGCATTGCCATTGTGGCAATTAAGCCAGGCAGGCCAAGCACGTGGTCTGCGTGAAAGTGGCTGAGGAAGATTGAGTCAACCCTCATGTAGGAAACGTTTGCCTTCATCATCTGCCTTTGGGTTCCCTCAGGGCAATCAAACAGAAGCCAGTTTCCCTCAAAGCGCAGGCCGATGGCTGTCAAATTCCTGTCCACCGTAGGGTTTGAACAGCTTGTTCCCAGAACAACCAATCTGATTGACATAGTAAAGAACAACTGCCTGCAAATATTTAAATTATCGCTTTTTCAAGGCGAGGCAATCTATAAATACCTGAATGCCTTATTATTTTTCTGAAATGGCTGCAAGGGTTGCTTTTCTGGTTTTGTACATGGTGCTTCTCTCAGGCTTTGCCTCTGCCCAGCCCATGACCGAGCCTGAGATAATCTTTGTCATAGACGAGGACAATGGCGAATGTTTCAGTGTCCGGTTTGGCGGCGACTGCTTCAGGTGCGAGCTTCCAACAAACCTGCGCGTTATTTTGGAATCAGAGTTTGGCCAATGCGTGGACTGGCCTGACATGGGTGTCGAGATTCCGGTTGAAGTCTACTGTGAGGCAATCCAGGTAGAGGCTTGTTGTACTGCTGGCCTTTCCGACTTGGGGGACTGCAGAAACCTTGTAATAAATAAGGCAGGGCGCAAGTGCGCTTTTGTCCAAGACATCACAAAATGCGGAAGCTTTCCAGAGGGATGGGCTCCAGGTTATGAGGGCCTGTGCCCAGGGAATGACTTCCAATGGCTTGAGGAAACAGTTGAATGCTCTGAGTCAGGGCCGGCTCCCCCAAGGCCTGGTCCTTCAGGCAACGGGCAGCTTGTACCGCCAGGCTCTCAACAGCCTGCTCCAGGCCAAGATCTTGGGCCAGTGGAGCTCGCAGTAATAATAATGGTGGTGGTTGGAGCCCTGTCCTTCATTGCCTACAAGAAGCTTAAAGTCTGATTCGCCTCAGGTTTTCAATAGCCTTTTTAACCCTTACAATCTATAAGTGTATTAATATGGCTGGCTCGAAAAAATCTGATTCCAGGGCAAAGAACACTGCTTCCGTGCCTGTTCCAAAGAGGATGATTGACCAGGTCATCGGGCAAGAGAAATCTGTAGAGCTTCTGAAAAAGGCCGCGGCCCAGAAGAGAAATGTTTTGCTTATTGGCCTGCCTGGGACAGGAAAGAGCATGCTTGCACAGGCAATGGCTGAAATAATGCCTGTCAGCAAATTGCACGATATTTTGGTGTACCCAAATCAGGCTGACCAGAACAACCCAAAGATTTTGTCGGTTAAGGCAGGGCAGGGCAAGAGAATCCTGCAAAGGGAAAGGCTCGAGGCCAAAAAGCAGGAGGACAACATGCGCCTTCTGGGCTTTCTTCTTCCGCTTGGCCTGTTCTTCCTGTC
>JAFCBY010000048.1 GCA_017610485.1 Candidatus Falkowiibacteriota bacterium | reverse complement strand
GGATTGTGGCGGCATCGCAGGCGTTTTTGAGAAAGCCAAGCGAGAGCTTCTTCTTTGGAAAAAAGGAGAGGGCATGGCCACTTGCAAGGCTTAGGAAGATGCTGCTGAAAAAAGAGCTTGTTGCAGTAAGGCTTGCCTACCCAAAAAAGGCTTTGGCAGACATTGTCTGGGGCCAAATAAACAGGTTTGCCAGGAAGACAGAGAAGCAACTTCAGCTCAACGACTTCAATGTTTTAAGAAGCGAGGCCTGGACAGACGAAAAAGAGTCCATTGTAATAGTCTTCGAGGTTGACTCAAGAGTTCTTCAAAAGAGCTCTGTTAAGGCAGGCCCGTTTGTAACAGACTCGAAGAACAGCGCTGCCTTCCTGGAAAAGCATTCGAAGGTTATTGCCGGGCCCAGAATTGAGGACGGCCGCTGGATTATAGAGGTTCCAAGAAAGCACACGCTCATGGGAAAATTCCTGCAGGGCTTCCTGAAAAAAGAGAAAGGCAGGGAAAAGGGCGAAATGAAAAAGGCCTTGAACAAGGGCATTAAAATCCTGCAAGAGGAAGATTTGGTTCAGCTGTTCAAGAGGGACAGGGAGTTTGCCGTTTTCCTGACAGGCTACCTCAAAGGAGAAGAAGAGTTTTTGGGCTACTGATAAGGCCTTATAAAAATTTGCAACCTAATCACTTCTATGAAGATAGCAATCTGCGCAAGCCTTGACTTCACGCATGAGATGGACGAGGTTAGGAAAAGACTGGAAAAATTAGGGCATTCTGTTACAATGCCAAAGACAGCCGAAATGATTCTTGGGGGAGAGATAAGCCTTGAGCAGATTCAGAAAGAAAAGGAATCCGGGGAAATCCACAAAAGAATGCAGAAGCTTGACATCCTGAAATACTATTTTGGGAAGATAGGGGAAAGTGACGCAGTGCTTGTCCTCAACCTTGACAAAAAGGACATCAAGGGCTATATTGGTGGCAACACCTTTTTGGAGATGGGGTTTGCATACGTGCTCGGCAAGAAACTCTTTCTCTTGAATGAAGTTCCTGGCATGGCCTACAAGGATGAGATAAGGGCAATGGAACCAGTTGTCTTGAACGGGAAGCTTGAAGGGATTAAGTAGGGTTAGAGCTTTTTGATTTGCTTGTAGAGCCAGACAGTTCCATCATAGCCGCCGTTCTTCAAAAGCGAGCCGTTTGGAAGCAGGCCACACTTTGTAAAGCCAAGCCTTTTGTGCAATTTTGCGCTTCTCCTGTTCTTTGAGAAATGGCCAGACTCAATTATTTTGTAAGTGGTTTCCTTCTTCGCAAGCTCCAGAATTTTTTTCCCAAGCCTTGTTCCAATGCCAATCCCGGTGAATTCTTCCTTGAGCATTATTCCAAAGGTGCCGACATGGGCACCGGACTCATAGTTGTAGGGGTGAATGGAGGCATCTCCAACAAGTTTTCCCCCAGCCTCAACCAAGACATCGACCGCCTTTTTCTTTCGAATGTCCTCAAGCTGCTTTTTCAGCCAGTCCCTCTCAGTCTTCAAGGTCTCCATTCTGCGCTGGCCAAGGCACTCTGCCTCGCTCCTAATGGAGTTAACCATCTTCAGGCAGGCTTTGACATCGCCTTTCTTCAAGTACCTGAATATGACCTGAATTTTTTCTCCACCCTTGCCCTTGACGGAGAAGCTGTCAACGATTTTTCCCTCTTTGAAAACCATCTTGAATCACTATTTATGCGAAGCCAGGCTATTGAGCCGAATGCGAAGATAGCCTTCTTGCTCAGCCCCGCCGGTTGCTCGGCGTTTGGACCCGGAGGGATTCGAACCCCCGACCTCTTCGTTGCCTCTTCTTTTTAGAAGCCGAAGCGAAGCGCCCAATCCTGACTAGGCTACAGGTCCTTGTATAGACTATTGGGGTCTAATTCCTTATTTAATATTTGTTTTCTTTGTTTATAGGTCGTTTTTCTTGGGCAGAATCCATGCTCTTTCCAAATCAAGTATCGAGAGAATTTTGTAGAGTTTTTGAAACCTATATTTTGTATCCACTTCTCTAAATTAGAAACACCACTCAAACACAGAACGTGTTGTGGATTCCAATAGAAGTTTTTAGGTTGTGTTAAGCTTGTGAAATAGAAGAAACCTGTTTTGTCAAAGAGGAGACGCAACCCGTCAAATAAATTCTTAGAAACAAGGTTAATAGTGATTCGAGGGTAATATTCCCTTGTTCTCTTGAAAAGGGTATAACGACTTCCCCCTTTTTTGTTGAAATCAAGACAACCATCAGTATCAAAGGCCCCGCGAACAAACCAATATATTATATCCAAATTCCGAGAAACGAGAATCTGTTTTGGAACTCCAACAGTCAAGGTCTTTTTACCATAGGGAAAACCAAGTGAATGCATAAGTTTGGCTACTTTTGCATTATAGATTACAAAACCGTAGGTATCCCTGCGAGAGGAAAATCTAGAACATATTTTAATATTAAAAACTCTTTCAAAGAGTGGAACGACATGATTATTATAATACTCTTTCTCGTCAACACCTCCACGTATATCAATTTCTGTACTGCCCCACTTGCGTTTTCTCATGTATCCGTCTCCTGCGTGAATGCCGCAAACTTCGGCTAAATCCGGGGTCATCTCTGGCTCCAAAACAGTCTCACCGATAGAATTTTGTTTCCGCCCTTTAAAGCGGTTTGGATAGAACGGGCTTCCGGTGAAAGTTTTTAAAGGGCGGTTCATTGTAAATCGCCCCCAAAGTTTTGCAGAACCCGGATGTCTCGTCCGTCCAGTTCCTCTGGGCAGTGCCTTGCCATCATCTTTAATGTCTTTATTTCCTCTTCGCTTGGAGAAGGAAAATCGAACTTTTTAGAAAAACTCATCTTATATCACCTCCATTTAGGATGAATTTTTTGTGGACGTCTTGCGAATTTTGGGAGGTATTAAACTCTTTCCACCGGAAGCAGAGATTTATTCGTGGAAAGATTTAAACCGACAAAATTCGAGTCCTTCAAAAAAATTCTCAATTGGAGGTGATGAGTGAGTTGACGAAACTTTAGGGTGTTGCACAAAAGGTTTAAAAGTTTGCGAAACATAAATTGCTTGGTTTTTTATGCGTTTTTTGAGGAACCCTTTCAAGAGGGCAACAGGAAGTGGACGCAAACAGGTTGAAAAATTGAGGGAAAAATCAAAGCCTCCTGCGAAAAAGCCTGTGCCAACCCAGGCAAGGCTTTTGGCAGAGGGCGCTGTGGAATACCCTGCTTTTGTTAAAGCCTGCAATAGGCTCGGAATTAGGGAGAATGAAAAAATTATTGATCACTTTGAACAGCTTTACAACTGGTACAGCCAAAGCCCTGTTCTTGGCAGCCTGGGAGCCCACTTGGAATTTGAAGCAGGGGATAAAATTAGAAATGAAGCCTTTGACGAAGTCGTGTTTTGGGCTGACGTGATGATGGCAAACCGTTTAGAGAGAGGGAAGAAAATTTTGATTCCAACGCAGTATGTGGAAAGCTATCGGAGAATAGCGAACGCAAGACAAAAAAGGAAACAGTAGCATTTTTAAAGCGTAAGCAAGGGAAATTATTTTACTGAGAATTCTTTTTTAGTGATTCAATATGAAGGTTTGTGGAACTTGCAACAAAGAGGTTGCGGAAGACTATGTTGAGTTCAGGTGCCCTGCGTGCAGCAAGTCAAATATCATTAGGTGCTTTCACTGCAGGCAGACAGCCAAGAAATACAAGTGCCCTGAATGCGGTTTTGAAGGACCATAAGGTGATTTGAGTGGGAAAAACCGTTTTGATTTACAAGGTCAACACCGTTGACATGGAAAAGCTTGACGAAACCCTGGAAAGCCTGAAGACAGTCAAAAAGGGCGAGTTTCGTGACGCGAGAAGGATTCCAATTGCGTTTGGCGCAGAGATGATAAAGGCAGCCTTCACCGTTCCAGAAAAGGACGACAAGATTGTTGAAGAGCTGACAAAGGAAATCAACGAATTGCCGCTCGTAGAGGACGCGGAAATGCAGGAAATGACGCTGCTTTAAAGGCTTTCAATGCCTTTCCAATTAAACACGAAGATCAAATTGCCTTAGAACCGCTTCAGGCAGTACTGAGCAAAGCTCTTCAATTAGGAAATCAAGCTCATCCGATTTAAGTTTTAGGCTTTTTCTCGCAGTTTCGCCCTTTGCCTTTTCAAAGCTTTTGCTTAATTGCGCTTTTATCTCCAAGAGCCCTTCAAGGGCGCGGTATTTTTCAGAGGCGGGCATTTCACGGAAGCTAGAGGCAATATTTGCTAGGCTTTTGCCCTTTTGATTAGCTCGCCTTAGCCTGGATTTGGCTTTGGGCCGTTTAACATTCTTTGCAATGGAAGACAGCCCCATTCCAACCCTTATTCTTCGCACTCTGGTTACCGGAATATGGATCAGGGTGTTATTAACACTCATTTGATTAATAATCCTGGCAATGGTGTAATCGTTGTACTTTCGCATTGCAACCAATTGCTCAGCTAGAGTTATGGCAAAAGGCGTTGGCCTCTTTCTCTGAAGTTTCGGTTTTGTCATTTTTGCTCACCTACTAAAAAATAGTGAATCAGGTTATTTAACTGCCTTTCCCTGTTTAGTCAAATTGCTTTCACCGGAAGCCTTGCTTCAAATCCTTTAAAAGCGATTTTGGCAGGGTTATTATTAGGGATTCTGGGATGATTGAAAGCATCAGGCTTAGGAACTGGAAAACACACTTGGACAGCTCTTTTGAGTTTGGGAAGGGCACGAATGTTCTTGTGGGGGCGATGGGTAGTGGAAAATCTCTTCCGCATAATGAGCTTGTTTTGATTAAAGAGCACCATAGTTGGAAAAAAGAACCTATTGGGAAAGTTGTTGAAAAAAACCTCGAATCTGCGAAGAAACTTAAATCGGCAAACGGAACAGTGTTTTCTGAGGAGAATCCCCTCGGGATAAAAGTTCAAACTCTTAACCCTTTGACTCTTAAGATGGAAGAGCGGAAGATTTCTCAGTTCATAAAACATTTGGCCCCTTCAGAGTTAATCAGAATAAAAACAAAACAGGGAAAAAAAATTTCTATTACTGCAGACCACAGCTTATTGGTTTTTGAAGACAGCAAACTAAAATCAACAAAAGGCAGCGAAGCGAAAAAAGGAGATTTTGTCCCTTGTCCAAAAAAGATGAAACTTACATGCAGTCCTGACTACTTTGACGTTTCTGCTGAATTGCCTGAATTTAGAAGCACTAACAGCATATTGGATGGCCTTGAGCTAATTAAACAGGGAGTGTCAATATCAAAAGCGGCGAGGCATGTTTCTGTAACAAGAGATACATTGGCAAATTGGAAAACCAGAAAACGAACGCAGTCTAGAGATTTAATAATTGCAAAACACTTAAGCCATGCTATTCCAACAAAAATTAAACTATCAAAAGAGCTTGCAAGAATTTGTGGGGCATACGTTTCTGAAGGAGGATGTGACTACGCTCTAAAAAAACATAGATATAAGCTACATGTTACAAACAATGACAAAGAGTTCTTAGCCCAATTTGAAAACGACTGGAAAAAAGTTTTCCCAAAAATACCAATAAATCGTGTAAAAAACAACTCGGAAGCAAACAGCAAAATCGCGACTGCTTTATTTTATAAATTATTTGGAAAGAGTGCAGGAAGGAAAAAACTTCCCGAATTCGTGTTTTGGTTCGATGATGAACTACTTTCGGACTTCTTTAAGATGTACTTTGAGGGCGACGGTTACATTTCGACAACAAGAGCCGAACTAAGTTGCTCATCCAAGAGCAAGGAACTACTGGACACTATTCAAACGCTGCTCTGCAGATGGGGAATAATATCAAGAATACGAAAACTCAAAAGAAAGGAAGGCGACTATTATGAATTGTTAGTTTTGCCAAAGTTCATTCCGCTTTTTGCGGAACATGTTCCATTCCTAAGTGAAAAAAAACAAAAACACTTATTAAAATGGGTTAAAATAATAAAAGAACGGAAAAGATGGGATGGAGTAGATATAATCCCGAATATAGAAAAACTGCTAAAAGAAGTGGTATATAGTTACTCTTTAGCTAAAAGAGAAAACAAAAGAATGCGAAAATTGGCTGCACAGATACTAGTATATCGAACAAAAGAAAATATCGGAAGGGAAAAACTCGCAAAAACTCTGAAAGAAATTCTAGAAAACTATAAATTCAAGACACCTGCTTTTGAAAGACTTGAAAGAATAGTCAACTCAGATATTTTCTTTGACAGGATAATAGAAATTAAAAAAATTCCTACGCCCTCAAAGTTTGTATATGATTTTGCTGTTGAAGGAACGGAAAACTTCGTAGGAGGCACAGGAAATATCATAACACACAACAGTTCAGTTATGGACGCAATATGCTTCGCCCTTTTTGGAACCTTTCCCTCACTGAATGCGCGCAAGGTCTCCCTTGAAGAGGTGATAATGAACAAGCCGCAAATAGCTGATGAGGCCGTTGTTGAGCTTGGCTTTTCCTATGGAGAGAAAAAATACAAGGTCGAGCGAAAGATTAAGAAAAAAGGTTCAACAGAGGCAAAGATTTTTTGTGGGGGAAAGCTGATTGCAGGGCCAAAACCCCGTGATGTGAATCAAGCCGTTGAAAAGGCAATTGAGATAAACTACAATTTGTTCAGCCGCGCGATTTACTCAGAGCAAAACGAGATAGACAACTTCCTAAGGCTGAGCCCAAGGGACAGGAAAACAAAGTTTGACGAGCTTCTTGACTTGGAAAGGTATGAAAAGGTCAGGGCAAACGCGGTAACAGCTTTAAACAGGGTAAAGACACTGGCAAAGGACAAGGCCAAGTTTGCAGAAGAACAAAGGGCTTCTTTGGACAAAGAAGAAGAAAGCGGGGTTAGGAAAAGGATTGTGGAAAATGAAAAGGAAAACGAAGCAATTGCAAAGCAGGCCGAGGAAAAGAAAAAAGGGCTCGATGAAAAGGAGAAAGAAGTAGTGGAATTGGAGAAGCAGGAGAAGAAGTTCAGGCTTGTTAAAGAAGGGCTTGCTGAAAAAAAGGCTGCTTTGAACGAAGTTGAAAAGGCGGTTGAGGAAACAAGGAAGGAAAGCGGGAGAAAGAGTTTGGCTGATATTGAAGGAGAGGAAAAAAAGGTTTTGGAGGAATTGAAGGAAGTTGAAATGGGTTTAAACCAAACAAAAGAAGTTGAGAAGGAAGCCCGCTCCAAAAAGGAAGGGCTTGGGAAAAAAGCTGCCCTGGAACAGAAAAAGTTCGAGGACTTTGGAAAGCATTTGAAGGAGCTTGAAGGTTTGGGACCAAAATGCCCTCTGTGCAAACAAAAGCTTGAGGAAAAAACAAGAGCAGAATTGTTAAGTGAGACAAAGGAGATAATGAAGAAGGCCGCCTTGGAGATGGAACAGGCCTTGAAGGAGGAGGCAGGGCAAACCTCGAAGATTGAAAAGATTGGGAAGGAAATTGAGGAGGTACAAAAGAAAAGGGAATTGCTGAATGGGCAATTGATAAAAACAAAACATTTGCTTGACTCCCTCACGAAACTTGCTGAAAAGGAAAAAAAGGTTGAGGGCTTCAAAGAAGGAATTGAAAGGCTTGGGAAGGAACTAAAGGAAACCAGGTTTGACGAGGAAAGGCTTTTGGAGAAAAGAAAGCAGTTCGTGGAAGAAAAGGCGCTGATTGAATCCGCGCTGAAGGAAGTTGAGTTAGGGAAGGCGCTTGTGAAGGAATTGAGGGCAAGGCTTGAAGCCATTGAAAAGACAAGGAAGCAGATTGCAGAGCTTGAGAAAAGCGCCAAGTCAATTAGAAAGGCCTCAGAGAAAATGAGCTACTTTGTGAACAGCCTTCTTGCAACCCAGGCAGAGCTAAGGGAAACGCTTATTGAAACCATAAACGAGGAAATGCACGACATCTGGCACAGGATTTACCCCTACCGAGACTTTGTCTCCGCCAAAATGCATGTAGAAGAAGGAAGCTACGAGCTGAGGGTAAAGGAAAGGAGCGGGAACTGGGTTAGGGTTGAAGGCATTTTGAGCGGTGGAGAGAGAAGCGCTGCGGCAATCTGCATAAGGATTGCGTTCTCTCTTGTCCTGACCAGAAACCTGAGGTGGCTTATTCTGGACGAGCCAACCCACAACCTTGACTCAACCGCTGTTGAAAAGCTTGGCGGGATGATGCAGTTACACCTAC
>JAFCBY010000149.1 GCA_017610485.1 Candidatus Falkowiibacteriota bacterium | reverse complement strand
GGGAATATGGTATTTTTCGCTAAGCTCAATTGCCTGCTTTGCGTTCACTTCCTCTGGCTTTTTCAGCACTGCCTCTAGCTCGCTTGCCTTTTCCCCAAGCTGCCTTTCAACTTCCTTCGCCCACCATTCAGGGCAGTAGCCGACCGGCACAAGTGGGTGGGCAGAGTATCTGAAATCGCCAACGCTTATCAGCAAATCCCCCAGGAAGAGAATCCTGTCAAGGCTTGGCTTTAGCCTTTTTGCTTCCTTCAGGGTTTTTACCTTGACAACACTTCCGTCGAGCAGTTTTACAATCGGCCCTTCGATGCTGTCAACTGGTGCCATTCCTGCTGCCTTTCCAGGCCGTTCAACCTTCATCTGGGTTGCGTTTGCTATAAATTCGTCAAGCAATTCCATTGTGGCCGGGTGAATTCCTTTTCCCATTATCCCCATGTTCCTGCTTCTCCCATACCTTAATCTAAATCCGCCGAACCTTGACGGGTATGCAAGAATCGGGCGGCCTGCAGCCGCTCCAATCAGGTACTTTTCGTTGACCTTGACCGTATTTTCTCCGGAGTCAGACTTTCCCACCTTTATTATGTCTTCCAGCCAGTTCCAGTCAAGGTTGAGCTTTTTTGCAAATTTGAGTATCTTGGCGGCCTTCAATGCAACTCCTTCGCTTAGGACAAGGCACATCCCGCCCCTAACCCTGTTTTTTGGAATTCTGGGCAAATCCCTGTTGACAGCTACCTCCCTTTCCTCTGTTGGCTCGCCGTTTATGCAGACAGGGCAGCCTCTCACAATTTTCCTTACCTCGTCGTCGGTTGGCTTGTACTGCCTTGTGACAATCTCGTCGTAAATCTGGCACTCTTCAACATATCTCTCAACCTCATCGTCTGTTGGCTTGTACCTGTCAACTTCTAAAAGACTTCTTGCGTAATCCCCAAGAATCAATGGGAGAACTTGGCTTGTTCCGCCCGCTGCCCTGATTGGCCCAGCATAGTAGATGTCAATGTATTCTGAGCCGTCCGGATTCTTGTTTATCTCCACCTTTGGCACTCCGTCCAATGGGGCCACGACAACGCCTTCTGTGTTGAGCACAAGCCCGGTTCTTATTGCCTGCTCTATCCTTTTGCTTCTGTCTTCAATCTTGCACCATTTTTGCTCGAGGATCTCCCTGAAGAGCTGGAAGATTGCTTCCATCCTGTCCCCTTTCTTTTCTTCGAAGACCTCCCTGTACCTTTTTGCTATGCCGACCGGACCAATGATTGTTTCTGTCCTGTCGGCCAAATCTGCAACAGGCTTTGTTTCGATGCCTGTGCTGACATCAAATCCCTTGGCCTTTGCCTTTTCCGCCGCATTCAATTGCCTCTCGGTTTCTTCAAGTATCTTGGCGTAGTATTTTTTCACGTGCGGCTTTGCCTCAACTTCTATATCGAGCTTCATCTTGTTTCTCCTTCTCTTGTTTGCTTTTCGGCAAACCTGTTTTCAGAAATTTTACCTGTCTTTATTTCGTACAGTGGCACGATGCCCGGTGTAGGGGTGTGCCCTAGCTTGATCTGGTAGTCGGTTCTTGCCTGCCATGTGCCGCTGTTTATCACAGTTGTTCCCCTGTAGTTTTCGTAGGCGTTGTGGTGCATGTCTCCAATGTAGACGAGGTCTGGCTCGTCTTTTATCACCATGAAGTCCTCTCTTTCCGGAACATAGGGCTGTTTCAGTCCATAGGTTGACATTATGTCCCTCTTTTTCAAAACCTCAATCATTGCCTTTGCCGGGTTCTCTGAGTTCAGATAGCTGACGCTTCCAATCAGGTCATGTAAGGCTCCGCCGTGGTAGAGCATGATGTTAAGGCCTTCAATTTCAACCCTGCTTGGGCTTCCAACAAAGTGGACATTGCCCCTTTCACTCAAATCCTTTACAAACTCTTTTGGGATTGCCGGCTGTGGGTCGGCCCACCTTACTGCGTCGTGCTGCCCTGGGCAGACCACTATTTCGATATAGTCCGGAATCTGCATTACTAGCCTGCTGAACTCATCATACTGCTTGTAGATGTCCTTGATGACGAGCTCTTTGAGCTGGTTTGGGTAAATGCCCACGCCGTCCACGTTATCTCCTGTAATCATCAAGTACTTTATCCTGCCAACCTTTTCCCTCTCTTTTTCGCTGACATGCCTTCCATTTATCCAGTTCAAAAAAGAGTTGAATTCCTTTTCCATAAAGAGCTTGCTTCCTGTGTGAAAATCAGATATTGAGGCAATCATCAGCTCGGTGTCAGGCCTTTTCTGCTGCCTTATCGGCATGTCAGGCCAAAAGATTTCCTTTACAATC
>JAFCBY010000001.1 GCA_017610485.1 Candidatus Falkowiibacteriota bacterium | reverse complement strand
TCACCAAACGGCTGAATTCAGGCATTTAAGCCGTTTCAAATACTGGAATTCAGGGTCTTTTGGCCTCTGCTGCCAGCAGAACGCCTCTAAAGGCCAAAAGTAGCAAATACCCTACGAGATAAAGGATAATAGCAATTATCCCGAATCTCCACGTCTAGAACTTTTCAAAAACCGCTCATTTTTGACCGGGAAAAGTTGATTGGTGGAAGTGTGGGTGGCGTCAATCCTAAGGTGGCGCAAGGGCCACAGAAATGTGTTATGTAGAAGTCGTCCCTTGTTTGGCCTTGCTGAGCACTATCTTCTCGCCATCCTTCACTTCATTCAGGGCTTCCTTGCTCCACTTCCCAACCAGCCTGGCGAAGAAATTGCAGGGAGAATAAACCTTTGGCCTCTCCCCAGTGCTGACAGGCGTTTTTCCGAAAAAAATGGCCAGGCCAGGGCCGCCGGACCAGAACCCCATTTCACCAGGCTCGCACTCCTGCCTGCCTGTCTCCAGGGCTATATCAAAGTCCACCAGGAAGTATATCTCCTCGCCCCATCTTTGGGCAGTTCCCTCAATTGGCAGCTGGTCCAAAACTCTTTTTGCTGTCCCAGGGCAGTGATTTCCGCCAAAATCTCCAATTTCCCTATTTTTACCCTAATTTTGTCCATTGTTTACCCTAGCCCAATATTGTAGTAAAATTTACTAAAACAACCCTATATTATGTAGCATTTAACTACATAACCTATCTGCCAAGAATTATTTCAGCTTTGCCCTTCTTACCGGTGTTTTCTTCTTCTTTTTCCTTTTTTTTCTCTTTGCTGCTATTTGTGCAGCAATCTTCATCTTTTCAAGCTTGGCGTTGACAACTTCCTGGATATCTACCTTCGATCTTTTGAAGAAATTTTCCACAAGCTTTATATCATCTGGCGAGTAGCCTATGCCCCTGAAATCTTTATGTATTTGTGCTAAGGTCAGTGGAAGCATTGTTGCAAGGTAGTACATTGCATATGAACCGCTTGCATGCCATCCCCCAAAGCAGACTATTAGGAAGTTTTTTCTTGTGTGTATTGCTTCTTTCCGGAAAGATTCATATGTCCTGAATTCCTTCATATGTTTGGGGCTGATTAGCAACGAACTTGCCCCAATCCCGTTTCTCCTGAGTCTTGCCGGGAATAGGGGGTTTATGCCTCTCCGGTGGAAAAGTTCCAGGATTGTGAGGTCTCCGCTTCTTGCATCCTTTGGCTGGCCGTCAAACTGGTTTTGTGTAAGCGGGAAGGTGCAGAAAACATGTGTTATCTGCTCCTTTTTCAGCAAGTCAATTGTTGCCTTGTCTCCCAAATCAACATGTGTTGCTCCCCCAATAAAAATCCTTGTTCCAGGGATCCTTTTGAGAGGTTCTTTTTTTTTACCCATTTCCAAACTAATTGTGCTTTGCTTGTTTTTAAACCAATTGCCTTCCAAGGGCAAACCTTATTTAACATCCTAACCACACAATTCTTTCATATGCCTAGGGTGGAACACGTTGCCAGGCGCAGGGCGCGCAGGGCGAAAAAGCAAGGAAGGGCCTTGAGGCCAAAGCTGGTTGCAAAGGCGAGGGTTAAGTCAAGGCCAAAATCAAGGTCCGGGGCTGTGCGGAGAAGGCTTGCTGCCGCTGCCCTTGTGGGAGCTTTTTCTTTGGCCCCTTCTGGCTGTGGCTATCTTAAAGGTGTGGCGGGTGAAAAATTCACTTATTCATATTTTAGGCATCAGGCTGAGCGCAGTGTTAGCAGGGCTGCTTCCAAGGTTACCGACGTTGTTCCTGGCGGCGGCAGTGTTGGAAGTGACACGACTTCAAAGATCTTTAAGTTTGTTTTGGGGGCAGACCCTGAAGCGGAGATTAGGAGAATGGGGGCAAAAGCCCGTTTTGAGTATACTAATGAAGGGCTTCCGTTTACCAAGGATTTTTGGTTCGAGATTTCCAAGTTGAATCCTAAGATTAAAAAAGACCAGGCGGTAATTGAGTTTGTTGAAAGGGTTCAGAGGAATACAGGTCTTTTTCCCGCGGAGATAATGCTTGTTTTTGGTGCTTATTGTGATTTTAGTGTGTTTAATTTGAGGAAAAAGGTGCAATTTCTTAAGGGCTATCTTGAGAATACTGCAAAACCTGCCATAAAGTATCTTTCAAAGGATGCAAGGCGTTTTATTCCAAAAACGAATCGCAAAAGGGAGATCGTATTGGAAGAATTGGGGCAAACTTATGTCTCAAGGAAGCAGATTGCATTAGAGTATAAGGCGCTTGACGGAATTCTTAGGCTAATGCATTCTTACCCGGATGAGTTCAAGCGTCTTACAAAAGTTGAGAGTGAACGTTCTAATCCAGCTACCTGTAGAATGGAGTTAAACTCTTATTATGCGGAAATGAATGCAAAATAAAAATTAAAATTCTTGTTAAAGCCGCTTTTTTTCCCGCAATCGAAATTCATCGCTTCATGCAAACTTTTTTTAACAACCTTTTCCTAATTACTTCCTATGCCGAGGAAAAGAAAGAAGATTTCCAGGAGAGCTTTCATAAAGGCAGCTGCTGCTGTGGTTGCCTCCGGTTCCCTTAAGGGTTGTGCTCCCCCTAAACCAAGAAGCAATGCTGCGATGGAGGCCTTTCGCAAGAGGAAGTATACGAAATGGCAAAAGACCACGGCAGGCAAGCGATGCATCAAGCTAGTCAAGAGGGCTTCTTTGCATGCTGGCGTAAGCCAGGCCTATGTGCTTGACAGAGTTCGCTCCTTGGGCGTTTCAAAGAGCAATCTTTCAAGGATACTTCGTGAAAGTACTAAGGCCCGCAAAGCCTTGTCAAGCTTGGACAGGTCCACCGAACAAAACAAGATGGCCTGGAACAAGTTCGAATCCAAGATAAAACTGCTTAACACCGATTACTGCATTGTTCGCGTCCTGATTGACGCTGATCTGGCGCGCGCTACATTCTCAGACCTGCCTGAGGCCGAGCTTCCGCCAAGCGGAAGCGAGCTTCAAGCAGCTGTAAGGGGTCGTAAATCTTTTGCTGTAAAAAAACATGGCCGTTTTGACAGCGAGATTGAATCCAGAATAAACCCTGCGCATCTTCCTAAAAACGTTCCTGCTAAAAGCAAGGTAGGTGTAAGCCGAGTTCGCACTGCCGCAAGCAGATCTGCCTCTGTAAATAAGTCACGCACTCTTATTGAGCATTTGGAGGATTGGGCTGGAACAAGGAAAAAGAAGGCCCGGCGCACTCTTATTGAGCATTTGGAGGATTGGGCTGAGGAAGGGGGGCGGCTGAGGAAGAAGCGTGGCAGTTCTGCAAAGGATTAATCCAAGCAAAGGCAAATCAGTTATGTATAATCAAACAGCTTTTATTTCTTCTTTTTCTTTGCTTTCTTCGGTGTCTTTTCCTCTCGCCCTGGAATTTGTCCTCTTTTAGGGCCTCTTCCGTGCACTGCTGACGGCGTGCCTCTTTGTCTCTTTTCACGTCTTTCCTCTTGCCTTTCTCTCGCTCTAGCAAGCCTTTTCGCTTCAGCATACAGCTTATCTGTTGTGGTTTTTTTTGAAACAGTTTGTTTGCCGCTCTTCTTTTTGGCTTTTTTTCGCCCTCCTCTTAGTACCGACTTTATCAATTGTTTATATTTTTTTTCTCCGCCAACCAATTGTATCATCCTTTTCCTTCTCTCCGATTTGGAATTTGCATTTTGCGTTGGCTGTTTTGGGCTTTTCTGTCTTGATTTTGCCTGTCTTGACTGCCATTTTTGGCTGGCCTCCAGCTGTTTTGTTTCCAGGTGTTTTGTCCATGCTCTGGGGGTGCCTGGCCCTCCTGGTCCAATCCTCCGGTACGCGTTTTTTCTCCGTATCTTTGGCTTCATTTTTTTCCCACTCTCAATTAATTTTTCTTTTATCTCTCGTTTAGTTTTATGCCATTCCTGGTTTTTAATTCTTTTCCTTCGCTTGCCTTTCTCCTGTGTGCGCAATTTAAATACTATTTAAGTCTTCTATATTTCACATGAAAACAATTGCGCTTGCCGCTTTTGCCTTAGTTTTACTGTTGCTTCCTGCAGCCTTTGCCCAGACTTACTCTGTTGATACAATGAGTGTTTATCAGAGCAGCAGTACTACCATTGGCTCTGGTTCGGCTGTTTGCTTAGCGACCGGGGTTTCCGGTGCGAGCACTTCTTGCATTAACCCTTTGTCTCCCAGTACAAGCTACCGTTTTGAGCTCACAATTTCAAACAATGACCCTGTTAATGGCTCCCATGGTGACCCTGATTCCTTTGACTTCCTCGGTGTTTATGCTGCCTCTGACGTGGTTGGCTCTGATGCAAGCATTTCTGCCTGCGGCTGTTTTGATGACAGTGTTCACAAGTCTGGCACAGGCTCTTTTTCCGGCAACAACGCAGAGTGTGCCTTGCCTTCTCTTGACCCCTGCCAGGTTGAGAAGAACGGTGGCGATGAAATATTTTTCTTTGTTTTGACAACCGGAAGCGATGCCGATTCGGAAATAGGAAATTTCTTAATTTCTGAATCAGGGGTTAGTGACAATACCTCTGCAGACATTTCCTTCGACGTTTGCGATGTTGAGTGTGACTCGCAGCTGGATTGTGATGACTCAAACAGCCTAACAACTGACACTTGCACTGACCCCGGTCTTTGCTCTGCCTCTTGCTCAAATACGGCTTGTTCTGTTGCCTGTGCTAATGATGCTGCCTGTGATGATTCTAACAGCCTGACAACCGACACTTGCACTGATCCTGGCTTGTGTGCTGCTGCTTGTTCCAACCCTCCTTGTTCTGTTGCCTGTGCTAATGATACCACTTGTGATGACTCAAATTCTCTCACAACTGACACTTGCACTGACCCCGGTCTTTGCTCTGCCTCTTGCTCAAATACGGCTTGTTCTGTTGCCTGTGCTAATGATGCCACTTGTGACGATTCCAATTCTTTGACAACTGACACTTGTGCAAATCCTGGTACATGTTCCGCTGTCTGTGAAAACACTGCTGTTGGCTGCACCCCTGCCTGCAGCTCAGATGCTGGCTGTGATGATTCCAATTCTTTGACAACCGATACCTGCTCCAATCCAGGAGCGTGTGATGCCAGTTGCAGCAGCTCTCTGTGCACTTTTGCCTGCACTGTGGATGCGGATTGTGATGACTCCAATTCCCTCACATCTGACACCTGCACAAACCCAAGCACGTGTGATGCTGTTTGCTCTTATTCGAGCTGTACGCCTGCCTGCTTTATCAACGGCGACTGTGACGATTTTGACACCGCAACCATTGACACCTGCAACAATCCAGGGGAGTGTGATGCCAACTGCTCAAGCGTTGTCTGCACGCCAACCTGCAACAATGATTCTGACTGTGATGACTCTGATTCCGGAACGCAGGACACTTGCATCCACCCCGGAAAGTGCGGTGCCCACTGTGAGCACTCTTCTTGTTCGCCTGACTGTGAGAATGACTCGGATTGTGCAGACGATGACCCCAAAACATTAGACAAGTGTGATGGTGCCGGTTCCTGCACTGCTTCTTGTTCAAACAACGCCTGTGACATTGCCTGCACCTCCGATTTCGATTGTGATGATTCCGACATTAAAACGAGAGATGTCTGTGAGGGCCCTGATACCTGTGATGCAAGCTGCACGCACGAAGAAAAGCAGGACTTTTCTTTTGAGCTTGTTTCAGACCTTAATGCTGTTGGGAGGGGCCAGGCCTTTGACCTGAACCTTCTTGTCAAAGACTTGGATGGCAACCCTGTTGACAATGTCAATCTTTCCTTAACAGGGTCTGGTGGGGAAACCATCGATTTCAACAGTTTGGGAAACGGCTATTACCTTGGCACCTATGTTGTGCCTGCCGATTCAGCTGTTGGCTTGCAAACCCTTTCCTTTTTTGCCTCTTCCGGGGCCTTGGTTGGTGTGGAGGAGTTCAGTTTTGAGATTAGCCAGGGCAACATCACTGCTGTCCTTGTCAGCCCTGTGGAGCCAGTTGCCATTTTGGGCGAAAAGCTGGAGTTGAGGTTCAAGCTTGTTTACGACAATAATACTCTTGTGCAAGACGGCAATGCAACTGCCGTCCTGAATGATGTCAACATTCCTCTCTCGATGGATGGCAATGGCCTGTTTGTAGGGCATTACCTTTTCTCTGAATCTGACCTCGAAGGCGCGATTCTTGTTGTGACTGCCTCCGATTCCCTGGGAAACGAGGGCACAACCTCCATAATCTTTGATGTCAGGCAGCCCCTGCCATTGGAGTTGATTGCTGTTGTCCTTGCTTTGCTTGCAGCATTGTTTATCGCATCATATGGCCTTTGGAAAACCCACCGGCTCTCCTCTCTTTTGAGCAAGCTTGGCGGCCTGAAGGTTTCGGCGAAAAAAACAGGTCTGCAGAGGTCTGTTGCCAAGGAGAAGAAGCAGCTTGCTGCCTTGGAAAAGAAGATTGCAAAGCAGGAGAATGAAATGAAGCTTGTGAAGAAGGAGATAAAACTTGAGAGGAAAAAGCAGGCTATTTCAATTTCGCAAATTCCCTCCGAGTCAACCCACACTGTGCACAAAACCGCTTTGACTGCCTTCCTTTTTCCTGGCAAGGTCGCGAGAATGCTTAGGGGCATTAGAAAATCTGAGGAAGAGCTCAAGGCCGAGAAAAGGATCCAGGCAATTGACACCGAGGTTGAAGAGCTGAAGGAAAAGATCCACAACCTTGAAAGCGAGTTCTGCAAGCAAAACATTAAGGAAGACTTTTTCAGGAAAAAGCTTTTTGAATACAGGGAAAAGGTCCACTTGCTCGAGCTTGAAAAGAAGAAGATTGAGTGAATTAATCTTCCACGCCAAGCCACAATGTCTTAACTTGCTTTCTTTTCACGTAGTTGAAGCCCCTGTAGTGCTCTATTACCGTGAGCCTTATTGGCTGCTCCCCTGCCCTCACCATCTGCTTTGGCCAGATGTCAAAGTAGAGCTTTTTTGAGTCTCCTGCCTTGAATTCGGCAATCCTTTTTGAAATAATGTTCTTGAAGCCCGATCTCTCAAAGCTGAATTGCTGGCCAAGCTCTATGTCAAAGGAAAGTATTTCTGTCTCATTTCCGGAATTCTTCAGCACGAGAGTGAGAACCACTGGCTCTTTCCTGCTGAGCTTCATTTTGAAAGGCGTAAAGGTTGTCCTGACATCAATCATAAAGTATTTCCCTTCTGAAAAATGTTTAAAGAGAACTGTTTAGTCAGGCTTTTTCCAGGGGGAAAGCCTTAAATACCACTTAGAATAAAGTATTACCGAAGGAAAAACTTTCTTTCCCCAATAAATTATGTATACAATGTGGTCCTATGAGTGAGCTCCCTGAATCAGGCCTTGTGCGCAAAACTTTCACCATCAAGCAGATGGACCTGCCCCCTTCAGTCCAATTAACCAGGCGCTCTCTCCTCAGGTGGTTTGCCCTTTCGTTCGGCCTGATCTCGGAGAAGGAGAGCAGAGACACTGTCTTGAATGTTTTGGACGCGCTCTTTTTCATCCTCCTAAAAAAGGGCCAGAACCCAAGCACTTTAGAGATTCAGGCTTACATAAATGACAAGTACCACAAGAAAATTGGTGAAAAGCTGCTCCGCTACCACTTAAACAGGCTGATTCAGCTTGATTTGTTGCAGCGTAAGCAGAATCGCTATTTTTTGAACAACAACCCCTACTCTGAACAGGACAACCTTGCAGAGTCTTTCAACCACTGGATCAAGAAGTCGGTGAACGAATCCTTGGACGACATCTCAAAGGTCCTTGAAAAGATTTCGCAGTCTTACAAGAAGTGAGTTTACCATTTCGAGATGTTGAACAGCTCAAGATAGGGCTCGGTTGCAAGCGGTTTCTTCCCGAGCTGTGAAAAGAACTGTTCCGCTATTGTGATGCGCCTGAATTCTGCAATGTTCTTTGCAGCAGTGTCAAACCTCGTCCTTTCAACTTGGCTTTTGTGCTTTCTTATTGCCCTAATCTTCCTCTTCATGGTCTTTTCCCCGAACTCAAATACCGCGTTGAAGCGCCCGTGGCCGAAAAGGCTCCAGGGGCTTTCATAGGCCCATAATTCAACATGGCCCGGCATTGATGCCAAAGCAGTCTTCCTTGAGAGGGCATGTGTCGGGTGCCCGTCCCTTGCATGCGGGACAAAGACAATGTCCGGTTTTGCATTCCTCAAAAGCTTTCTTATGGTCCGCATGTCCTTTTCGAGAATTTCCTTTCCATTGTCGTAAAACCTACATTTCAGGAACAATGGTTTTGTGCCAAGCTCTTTTGCAGCAAGCCTTGTCTCATGCTCTCTCGCCTTGATTCTTTGCTTCAGGTTCTTTCCCTGGTTGATTGCATGGTGCCCTGTGGTCATAACAACCTCTATTATTTCATTATTCTTGCTCAGGGCTGAAACAATACCGCCTGCCGAAACAGGCGTGTCATCAGGGTGTGGTGAAAAGAAAATTATCCTCTTCTTTTTTGGCAGGTTGAATTTAGAGTAAAGCCTTATCCCCTCTATTGCCGGCGCCTTCATCCTTGTCTTCTTTAGAAGCGAGGCCGCCTCCCTGTCGAGAACAAACACAACGTTTCCGTGCTTTTGTAGTATTGAGGCCGGCACCTTCTCCGAAATATTTCCTTCCATGGCGTCCCTTACCGCCTTTGCCTTGTTTTTCCCAAAGGCCAGGAGCACAACCTTGTTTGCCTGCATTATTGTTTTTAGCCCGCAGGTTATTGCCTTCTTTGGAACCTGCTTCCTTGACCGGAAGAACCTGCTGTTTGCCTTTATGGTTGACTTGGTTAACTCCGCCACATGGGTCCTCGAAGAAAACTTGGTGCCTGGCTCATTAAACCCAATGTGCCCGTTTACCCCGATTCCAAGAATTGCCAGGTCAAGTCCCTTTCTTGAAATCTTCTGCTCATACTCCCTACAGAACCTCTTCGCGTCCTTCGGGCTTGTCTCCGGAATTGAAACATTTCTTTTGTTTATATCAATCTTTCCGAAAAAGTTCTTCCACATAAAGCTGTGGTAGCTCTCAGGGTGCTTCTCCGAAATCCCCAAATACTCATCCAGGTTGAATGTAACGGCATCGGAAAAGCTGAGCTTGCCTGCCCTAACCATCTCTGCAAGAATGCCGTACAGCTTCAAAGGAGTACTCCCTGTCGGCAGCAAGAGCACGCTGTGCCTTTTCTTTCCCAGCTGCCTGCACACAATGTCTGAGGCGTGCCTGCTTGCAATGTCGGCGTTCTCTGCAACAATTGTTTGCACTGCCATGGCATATATAAGTAAACCCCCTTTAAATAAGGTTTGGGAAATCCCAAACTTTTTCAAAGGAATAATATTTCGGTAGCGCGAAAAACAACCAATTTAAAAAGATTTACTTGTATATACCAATATATTATGGAAAGTTCTGGCAGATGCAGTTTCAGGCCGTCAAAGCACGCGAAGGACAAAATGATTGAAACAGGCATTCCCAAGTGGGAAATGCTTGACGCAATCTTTAAGGGGGCAAAGAGAAAGCTTCAAAACAAAATAATTTCGACCTTTAAGGGTTTTGAGGTCATCTACAGGCAAATGCCATGCAACTACTTCATAATAACCGTTTACTGGAAAAACAGGTGATTTGGAATGGAATGCCCAATATGCAATGAGAAGATGAAGAAAGGAAAAGAGCCCTACTCGTTTGCAAGTGTCCTCTTAGGGGAATTTGAGGCAGACGTCTGTCCAAAATGCAAAGAGGTTTTCTTTACGGAAGAGGCCTCGGACAAAATTGACCAAAAGGCAAAAAAACTTGGCTTGTGGGGTGTTGGCCAGAAAGGAAAAATTGGCTATAGCGGCAACAGCCTGATTGTAAGGGTTCCCAAAAAAATTGCAAGCTTCCTCAAACTGGAAGAGGGAAAAGAGGTCTACATCCATCCAGAAGGAAAAAACAAGCTAGTAATAGAATCCTAAGTCAATCGCTTTCAACAATGGGTTTTATTTAGACGTTCTTGCTATTCTTCTGAATGCAGTTTGCAGTAATTGCCTCAAAGCAGAACATTGCAGGAATGCACATCGCCTCCTTTCTTCAAGGTATTCTTCCAGAACACTTAAAACTCCACTTCATAGAGGAGCACATGTGCTTTGCAACAGGTATTGACTCTTTCCCTGAACCCTCGATTGTCTTTGTCTCATCCCATACCTCTACCTCTGGCAAGCCAACACCCTCAACCCACTGCATCGACAATTGGTCAAAGGCAGAGCTTGGCGGCAAGGACCGTGAATTGGTTCCAACAAATTCCTTTCTTTTAAAAAATTACCTTTTGGGATTGCAAAAAAAGAAAGAGGAACTTGGCTTAGAGTACGAAATCTGTTTGGAAGCTAGCCATCATGGGCCTCACAGCTCAAAGCCTGTTGCCTTCATCGAGCTCGGCAGCTCAGAGAAGCAGTGGAAGGACAAGCAAGCGGCAAAGGCAGTTGCAGATGTCGTAATCTCCAACACTTCAACCAAGGGCAATTACAAATCAGCAATTGCCTTGGGTGGAGGCCACTACTGTCCCGAATTCACGCGCCTTGTCCTAAAAACTGCGTGGGCTCTTGGTCACATCTGCCCAGGCTATGCTCTCTCCCATTTTGACAGTGAGATGCTTGGGAAAGCCCTACAGGCCACGCTTCCCAAGCCGGAAGCAATCATCCTTGACTGGAAAGGCCTCGGAAAAGAAAAACCCAGAATTAAAGAGTTACTCGAATCCCAGGACCTGCCTGTCCTTCGCGCAAGAAAGCTCTTGCACTAACTTTTTACAGTGGCTTTGCCCTTAAGGCCTTTTAAGTCCTTTGCCCCTGCGAGGAACATGGCAATACTTAGCTCTTCAGCCAGCTTTTCAATCAGTTTCTTAACGCCCTGGCTGCCTTCACTCTGCTGCGCCTTAAGAACAGGCAGGGCAAGCCCGCACAGGTCTGCTCCTAGCGCAATCCCCTTTGCACAGTCCAGGCCTGTCCTTATTCCGCCTGATGCAATAATCTTTCCCTTGAAGCCTTTCCTGGTTTGGACAATGCTTTCCGCAGTCCCAATGCCAAAATCCCAGAAAGTTTCGCCCATTTCCTTGCTCCCTCTCTTGGAGTCAAGCGCAGTCCAGCTTGTTCCACCTGCCCCTGCAACGTCAATGGCCTTCACCCCTGTCTTTGCCAGGGCCTTTGCAGTCTCCAAACCAATTCCGTGCCCTACTTCTTTCACATAAACAGGCTTCTTCAGGGTCTTTGCAAGCTTTTCAATCTCTTCAATTCTTCCCTTAAAATCTGTTTCTCCCTCTGGCTGCATTGCCGCCTGCGCGGCATTGATGTGGACAGCAACCGCGTCTGCCCCTACGTCATCCAAGGCTTTTCCAATCTCTTTGGCCGAATACTTTCCAAGCTCGGTTACTCCAATATTCCCTGCAAGGAAAATGTCTGGAGCCACATCCCTCACAAAATAAGTGTCCTTCAAACCTGCATCCTCAATCATTGCCCTTTGGCTGCCTAGCCCCATTCCAATTCCTGTTTCTTGGCAGGCCTTTGCAATGTCCTTGTTTATCTTCTTTGCTTCCTCTGTTCCGCCTGTGATTGCCTCAACCATCAGCGGCAGCTTAAAATTCTTGCCCAGGAACTCTGTCTCAAGCTTTATTTCCTTCTTGTCCATTTCTGGCAGTGCCTTGTACTCTAGCTCAACTCCCTTAAACGCAACTCTCTCTAGGCCTGTCCTCTTTTCCCTGAACTGGACGTCTTCTTCAACAGCTATCTTAAGGTGTTCTGCCTTTCTGCTTTGCGTCTTTCCCATGCCAAATCACATTAAATTTGTTCAAAAACGTTTTTAAAAAGCCCAATTAGAGCAATTCCACATATTTCCTGTCTCCAAGAAGCCATTGGGCAAACCTTTCGGGCGTTTCGTCCATTTCCTTCAGCAATTCTTCCTTTCCAATCCATTTGACCTCGGAAACCTCTTCCTTCTGCAGCTTTATCTCCCCTTCAATCTTTCCTTTGAACAGGCCAACCCAGTCCCTGTCGTGAATCTCGCCTTTCTCAAAGAGGTTTTCCCTTTCGCCAATCTTCTCCGCTTCTTTTACCTCGACGCCAAGCTCTTCCTTCACACCCCTCTTAAATGCATCCTCAAAGCTTTCCCCTGGCTTTAAATGCTCTGCAATGCTTGCATCCCACTTCCCTGGCTCGTTCTCCTTTTCCTGGGAGCGCTTCTGAATAAACACTCTGCCCTTTTCATCTAACAGATAGCCGTGAATACCCTTGTGCAAAACCCCTGCCCTGTGTACAATGCCTCTTTTCTCAGTTCCCAGGGCATTGCCTTCCTTGTCAAAAATTTCAAACAATTCGCCGGCCTGCCTGTCCATTCTCTCACAGCCTTATCTCTGTGCCTTCAACATTTTCCCCAACAAGCGCCTTGTAAAAATTCCCTTCCTTGTTGGCATCAAAAATAACCGCGGTTGTCCCTTTCAGCATTGCCTTCATCTTCTCAAGCTTTCCCTTCATTCCGCCTGTCACATCCACTGTTCCGGCCTCTCCAACCCTTTTCACAATCTCTCCAAAAGTCCCCTTGTCAATCACTTCAATTCTCTTTGCATCCGGGTTCTTCTTCGGGTCCTCTTCAAAGATTCCTGCCACATCTGTCCCCAAGAAGACTTTCTTTGCCTTAAGCTTTTTCGCCAGAAAGCCAATCACGGCATCCCCGCTCATAACACTGAAATTCAGCTTCTTGTCCGGCACCATCTGCCCAAAAAGAACTGGGATTTTCCCTTCCTCCAATGCCTTCTCAACTCCTTCAGTCTCAACCTCTACAATCTTCCTTTCGTCCTGCTTCACAATTCCGTTTGGGTCAAAGGACACTGCCTCAATCCCTGCCTTCTTAAGCTCTTCAACAACAACTGAGTCCAAAAAACTGCAGTCTTTCCCTGTCTTCTCATACCCTTCTTTCTGCTTTTCATCAAACACCCCGTCGTTTATCCCATACTCGGTGACATTGGTGTGCCCGAAGGGTCCGGCCCCGTGCACTACAATCAGCGAAAACTCTTTCTCATCCAGGGCTTTCTTTACCTCTGCAGAAATCCTGGCAATGGCTTCCCTTTTAACCTCAAAGCGGTTGCCTTCTTTCTCTGTGATAACAGAGCCACCTAACTTAATTATGTATAAGTCGTGCATGTTTTTGTTCACTCTGTTTCCACAATTCCTTGTTCCGCGTCCACTGAAACCTTGTCCCCTGTCTTCAGCTTCTCTATATCAATGTGGTCAACGCATGGAATCTCTGAGATAATGCAGCCAACGGCCACAATGGTCTCGCATTCCTTGTTCACAATCGCTTTTGGTGCCACGCCGTTTTTCTTCAAATTGTAGAGAACATAGCTGCCTACAGTGCTTCCCTTTCCCTCTGGGAAGACAAGGATTTTTCCTGCCACGCTCTGCCCCTCCAATTCGTGCCCTTTTTCAACCACTTTGCCTGTTTCCGGCTCAACTCCTCCATAGAAGCTTATTCCATCCTTTGTGGCAAGGACCTCTCCCTCTGTTTCGCCTTTGCATATTTTTCTTCCTTCAAGTTTCATTTTCCCACCGCCAATTCGATACATTTGTCCAAATCACAGAAAATTGTCTTAAACGAATTCTTTCCTCTCCCGTAGAAAACGGCCTTGGCAGAGTTTGTCGCAAGCCCTTTGAACCTTCCTTTTAGTGGGGCAACCGCCATGCAGGTGTCGCATGCAATCTTTGCTCCGCTTGCCTCGATTTTTTCCACAATCCCTTTTTCTGCCGCCTTGTCCCTCACTTCCCTTGCAACACATATCCAGAATTCTTTTTTGACCTGCTTTCCCTCAAGGCCTTTTGCTATTGCCTCAAGCTCTGCAAGCGAGCAGTGTGGGCACCCGACTGCCACGATGTCTACCTCGCTTCCGTCTGTCAAAAAGGCCTTTGATTTTGCCAGGTCCTCTGCCAATATCTCAACTTTTTCCTCTGGCTTAACTGTTTCATTCGGCGTTATTCCTTCTATGTGGAAAAGTGCCGCACCTGCATAGGTTGCAATTGATGCCGAGAAAATCTTCAAAGAGTCTTCGTCTGCCTTTTCAATGCCTGTTATCAGAACAATCTTCTTCCCCACCTTTTCGCCTATTGCGTGCCCCAAGGCACCCCAATCTGTGTAAGTCTCAATCGGCGCTTTTACTTCAATTGTTACCTGCGCCTGCCTGTTCTTGTCCAGGTGAAAGCCAAATTCTGGCGTCTTTCCTGTAATTGCTGCTGCCAGCGCGCTTGGCCCGCCTTCCCTGTTTGTATAAGCTCCCAAAACTGAGTTCGCAAAGCAGACTGCGCTGCTTTCACTCCAGGAAATGTGGTCGCCTTTGTTTGGCCTGTTTCCAATCAAGTAGGGTGTGCAGGTGCAAGTGGTCTTAACATCCATCTTTGCAAATGCCTCAATTACCTTCAGCTGCTTTTCTGCAAAGTCCGGGCTTATTCCCAGTTTTTTCCATTCCTGCAAATCCATTCCCGCCGGATTCAGTGTAGTAAAAACCCTTACCTTTCCGTCTTTGGCCATTTCCTCCAGAAATTCCAAACCGGCTTCCTGCAGGTTGTGGTAGCTTACGCCTGCAATCTGCACGCTTTTCACGTCAATAAGCCTTTCCGCACCAAAGATGTCCCCCAGTGCGCTCAAGATCTCCATACTCTTCTTAGCAGAGTTTCCCTGTTTCCCTTCCAGCATTTCCTGCTCTTCCTGTGCCAGTTTCATTTTCCCACCCTCCTTGCAATTCTTTTAAGTTTGCTTCTTCCTAAAATGCCTGCCTTTCTTATTTGGGGAACTCCCTCTTTTCTTGCGGTCTTTCTCTGCCCTTTTGTTGAGTAGCCCCATTTAACCAAAAGGCCTTTGACACCAATCTGTCTTGCGTCCCTAATCTGCTTTACTGCGTCCTCAACAAGCACTATTTGCCTTGGCTCAACACCCGCAATTCTTGCAATTTCCCGCAACTGGTCTTTCTTGTCTTTGCTGAATTCCTTTGCCAGTATGTGTGATTCCGGAATTCTTATCCTATATGCTGCCAACAGCTCAGCAACAGATTTCTTGTCTTTTGTGGTTGCAATAAAAACCTGGTTTCCTTTTTGTGCTGCTGCAACAAGCTTTGCTGCCTTTGGAAAGCTTTTCTGCAGCTTTATCCATTCTGCTCTCGAAACCTGTTTCATTTCCTCTCGGCGTTCATAAAATCTTTTTGAAAATTGACCCAAATTATTTGCATCGGCCTTTAATGCCGCATCAAAGTTCGCTTGGCTCATTTTTCCAAATTTTATCTTTGGATTTTCCTGAATTAGTCTCATCACCGTGAAAAAATGTTCTGCCTTTGTTATCAACGGCCTTGCTTCCCTGAAAGCCCTTTCAGTGCGTCTGTCCTGTTTTTCTTTTCCGCCCAAGTCATTGAAAGCTTTTACTGACTGCACGAAGCATTCAAAGACACTGTCTCCAATAACTCCGTCAAAGTCAAATGCAACAACGCCTTTTTTAGCAGCCATTTTTTCACTCCAAATACTTTTTCAAATCCGCCTTTGGAAAAACTGCTTTTCCAAAGCTTTTGCCCTCTGTTTTAAGCGGTGCGGTGCAGTCAAAGCCGCACTTGCTCGTCATCTTTGTGCCGGGCTCTGCGCTTGGGTCCAAACTGCTTCCTTTTTCCTTTTCCTTCATGACAAAGTCTTTGTCTGCTTGGAACCTTGTTGCAAGTGCCCACTCTGATTCCTCGTCATTGTAGATGTCAATGTCTTTGTCGTATACAAAGATGTGCTTGCAGCTTTTGTGCCCTGCAAAGCCCCCTGTGATTGCCTTCTTTCCGTCATCTTCATTTTTCTTGTCAATCTTTATCCTTGCGTGAAGCCAGCTGCATCCGCCTGGGTTGACGTTCACGTCCAGGCATTTCACGCCTGCCTCGTTTACTTTCTTGAACATTGTGGGTTCTCTTGGCATTCCCATTAGAATCTTGTGCTCGAGCTTTCCCGGCAAGAGCGCTTGCCATATTGCGTCCTTCCTGTGCGTTATCTTCTTCACAGTAAAGACCGGCTCCTGCCTTACAACGTCCTGCGTTTCTGTCAAATCAACGAACGGGCCTTCGTCATGCAGTTCCTCTAACGAAATCGTTCCCTCCAGCACAAACTCGCATTCTGCCGGAATCAAGGCATCGAAGGTTTTTGCCTTCACAACTTTGACTGGCTTGAGCGTGTTTGCAATCTCCAGCTCATTTCTTCCAATCTCCACGCTTGTTGCTGCCGCAACTAGCACGTTTGCGCCGTTTCCAATGCAGATCGCAATCGGCATTTCCTTCTGCTTGTTCAAGAACGTGTCAAAATTCCTTTTTTTGACGATTCTTACAACCATTTTGTCCTTGCCTATCTGCATGCACCTGTGGAAATCTAAATTCTGCCCTTGTTCAGGGTGCTTTGACACAACAACCCCGCTTGAGATATAGTTGCCGCCGTCGTTCTCACAGTGGAACAGGATTGGAATTTTGTCAAGGTCAACCTCTTCCATTTCAACTTCCTGGCACTCTGCCTGTTCAACGACCTCTGGCTCTGTCGGGTTTTCAATGGCGTTTGTTATGGTGGGAATCAGTTCGCTTACCTTGCAGCCCAGGTAGTCTGCTATTGCCTGCTTTGTCGGGAAAATGTTTGCTGCTACCTTGAATTCACTTTCGCTAATCTTTTCAAACAAAACCGGTTTGTCGTTCAATTCGTTTATTACAGCGCTTGCTTCAAGCTTTTTTGAAACAGGCTTTTTTACTGTCTTTAAATCTTTCAATCCTTCCAAATGGCTTCTGAAACTCATTTTCCCCACCTCTCAAATTTCTCATTTTTAATGCCAAAAAGGTCCAGTGCCTTTCCAACAATAAATGCTTCTAAATCCTTAATACTTTTTGGTTTTTGGTAGAATCCAGGGCTTAGGGGCATTACAATTCCGCCGTATTTTGCTATTTTTGCAAGGTTTTCCAGGCACGGGCCGCTCAAGGGGGTTTCCCTAATGCATACAACCAGCGTTTTTCTCATCTTCAGTATGTTGTCTGCTGCCCTTGAAACAAGGTTGCTTGAGTCTGCGTTTGCAATCTCGCTGCAGGTTTTCACTGTTGCAGGGCATACTATCATGCCGTCGACCAAAAAGCTGCTGCTTGAAATGGCTGCGTCCATTTCCTTGTAATCATAGGCCTTTGAGGCCAGTTTTTTCACTTCTTCCACTTTTATCCCTGCTTCCTCTTCAATTAGCCTTTCAGCCCACTCGCTCAAAATCAGGTGGGTTTCAACCTTTGCCTCTTTCAGGGCCTTAAGCAATTCAATTCCGTATCCTGTCCCTGATGCCCCTGTTATTGCAACAATTAGCTTCATTTGCTTAATCCAACCTTAGTCTTCAGGGTTTTGTATCCCTTTTCTTCAACTGCCTTTGCAACCTTTTCCTGCAGCTCTTTTCCTGGCGTCAAAAGCAGGACATAGCCGCCTCTTCCTGTCCCTGTGAGCTTTGCGCCAATCGCGCCTGCTTCCTTTGCGGTCTTGACAATCTCTTCAATCTCGTCGCAAGAGACATCTATTTGCCTCAGGATTTCCTGGTTTTTGTCCATTTGCCTGCCTACCTCTTCCCGGTCTCCTTTCTTCACTGCCTCAAGCCCTTTGTCAAACACTTCTCTGTACTGCTTGCAAATCTGTTCAAACCACTCGGGGTCTGCTTCCTTTTTTGCCCTTACAGCCCCTACAACAACCTTTGTTTCCTGTGTTATTCCTGTAGTGGCCAGAACTATTTCAACAGGGTTTTGAACTGAAAGCCTTTCAATAGTGTTGGGCCCGCCTTCTAAATTCTTCTCAAATGTTAGAAAGCCACCGTACACTGAGGTGGTATTGTCAATTCCTGAGGCCGTTCCAGAACCTGCTTCTTCTGCTATAAAAGCCGCTTTGTTTATTTGGTCGTCGCTCATTTCAAGGCCAAGCAATTCATTCAGGGCGCGGGAAATCGATGCAGCTAGTGCAGCGCTTGCTCCCACCCCTGAATTGCATATAAGGTTTCCTGAGAGAGTAATTTTCACCGAGTTTCCTTCTTTGTCCAGTTTGAATTGCTCTAGTAGGGAATCCAGCTGTCTTTCAATTTCTCCCTTTTTCTTTTCCTTATAACCAGGGGTTTCAGGCCTTTCGTCCAAGAACTCGAATTTCTCTGCCTTCTCAACCTTTGCAATTGTTACACTGCCCAGCGCAGAGGCTATCGCCGGCAAGCCGTATACAACAAAGTGCTCGCCGAAAAGAATAGTTTTTCCAAATCCCTTTCCTTCTGCCATTAAGAACCACCTATACAAAATTGCCCCTCAAAAAGGTTAAAATATCAACTTTTAGTCACTTTCATCTGGTAGAGCAGGCTGTTTGCCGTTGGGTAAATGGTGAATGGTCTTTCCTTTCCTCCAATAAGGCCAACCCTTGCCATGGCCTCGTGGTACAATTGGGGCGGCCTGTGCCCCTCCCAGTACTGTATTTCCGCCTGTGGCATCCCCTGCTCAAGTCTTTTTCCCTCAAGCTTTTTCAAGTACTCTCCAAATTCTATTGGTTCGCCTCTTGCAGCCTTTCTGTCAAACCATTTGAGGAATTCGGCCTGTCTTTGCTTTGGAAAATGCAGGAGTGAAATCCACGTTGAAAACATGTCCCTCACAGTCTTCAGCTCTGTCGGGCTTTTTCCCTGCACCCCAGCAATCCTGCCCCTGCTTACAAAAGCCGTTCTCTTTTCTGCGTGCCTTGTCCTTGCGCCCCTTTCATAAAACCTTCCGAATCTGTCCACTTTGGCGCCCTCTGGCGCAATAACAAGCCTTGGGGCCCTCCATGCTGCGTGTCCCCAGTCCCAAAAGATGAAAGAGCCTCCTTTCTTCAACAGCCTTTTTACGCCCTTAAATGTTGGCTCTATTGCCGCAACGTGGTGCAGTGAGGCCCCGCCTGTCACAATGTCTGCTGTTCCAAACAGCTGGGCAATCTTGTCATTTTGCATGAGCCTTGCAAGATTCTCCCTGATTGTGATTACCTGGTCTTTTCCATTGAGCCCCTTTCTTCGAAGCTTTTGTTTTGTGCTTTTCAGGCCCTTAGACATTACATCAACAAGCACCACTCTCACATTCTTTCTGAATTCTGTTGGAATTGAATTGATTGCAGGCATTATTGTTCCGCCGCCACCTGTGCCCAGGTCAACAATCGTAACACTTTTCCCTTTTCTCAATTTTGCCATTGCCTCCCTCGCAATCATTGCCCCATTGTGCTCGTTTGCAATCTGTGGAGTGGGCTTTGAAGCGCTTTTCTTCGCTCTTCCAATAAGGGTTGAAATCGCCTTTGGGCTTAGGGAATTCCATTCCCCTGCATAGGCTTTCAAAGCCCTTTCTTGGAGAGCGTCAAACAAAGCCCTTTCAAACTCTATTCTTGCCAAAGGGTCACGAGCAATTTCCCTTGCCAATGCCGGGCTTTTCAAAGCCTTCCTCATGAAGTCAATGTGGCCCCATTGCCTTGCCCCAAATTCTATTGGAACGCGGCTTGCATCGCTTGACATTCTTGAGGGATACTTTCGCCCTTCATACGGCCCAAAATGCCTTTGCACGTCACGCCTGCTTTGCCCTGCAAGCTTTCCATGCCCTTCAACGCCCATTGCCTTGAAGACCTTCTTTCTAATGCTTTTGGCCATATTTCACCAGTATAATTAGCAAACAACCTTAAATTTATACCCGTACGCTATCGGCCCCTCTGGGTCAATGTCGGAAATCTTCCTGAAGACCTTTCCCACCTTTGCGCCAATCTTCACCCTTTCCTTCTCCGAATCAACGATCTGAGTAAGCAATCTTGCCTTGTTGTCAAGCTCCACGATTGCGATGAAGTAGGGTGTTTCGTGCTCGAAGCCGGCCGGGCCGGTAAAGACCTCTGTGAATGAGACAATCTTGCCTGTCTTTGGCATCTTTTTTGGAACGAGTTTTCCGCGCCTTCTGCAGCTCGGGCAAACAGGCCTTGCCGGGAAGAATGCCGTTCCGCACGTCTCGCAGAAATTGCCGTCAAGGTCGTATCTTTCGCCAAACTTTCTCCAAATTAGGGGTAGTGCTCCGTTCATTTCCTCCCCTCCGCTGCCTTGAATAAGTGAACTGTTGCCGTTGCACCACTGCCCCCAACATTGTGGGCCAGGCCGATCTTTGCGTCCTTTACCTGCCTCTTCTCGGCCTTTCCCTGAAGCTGGATGCATGCCTCCACAGCCTGGGCAACCCCTGTTGCCCCAACAGGATGGCCTTTTCCCTTGAGCCCGCCGGAAACATTCACCGGGATTTCCCCGTCCAAAGCTGTCTTTCCCTGCTCTGTGAACGGCCCGCCCTTTCCTTTCTCGCAGAACCCGATTGCCTCAATTGCGAGAATTTCCGCAATAGTGAAGCAGTCGTGGACCTCTGCAAAGTCTATGTCCTTTGGCGTTAGCTTGGCTTTCTCAAAGGCAGCCTTTGCGGCAACCCTTGCAGCCATTGTTTCATACAAGTTTTTCCTGCCGGGCAAGGCAAGTGTGTCTGATGCCTGCCCTGAGGCAATAATCTCGATTGGCTGCTCGCAAATTTCTTTGGCCTTCTCTGTCTCGCAGAGAATGACTGCCGCCGCCCCGTCTGTTATGGGAGAGCAGTCCAGCAATTTCAGGGGAGAGGCAATGTAACTGCTTTTCATAACATCTGCAACCGTTATCTCCCTGTGGAATTGTGCCTTTGGGTTGAGCATTGCGTTCTTGTGGTTTTTGACTGAAACGGCCGCAAGCTGTTCCTCCGTTGTCCCAAACTTGTTCATGTGAGCGCGAGCCATTAGTGCGTAAAGTGCAGGGAAGCTTGCCCCGTGAAACAGCTCTGTTTCCTGGTCTCCGGCCCCGCCCAGCGCAATGGCTGCCTGGTCGGTTCCGACATCTGTCATCTTCTCAATTCCGCCAACTGCCACAACGTCATATTCTCCTGACTTAATTGCCATGTATCCAGACCTTAGGGCAACGCCGCCTGAGGCGCATGCGTCCTCTACTCTGGTTGCAGGAATTGGATTCAGCCCAAGCTGGTCCGCAATCAAAGCACCAACGTGCTCCTGGCCAATAAAACGTCCGGAAGCCATGTTTCCGCCGTACAATGCCTCTATGTCCTTGCCTTCTACACCGGCATTTTGAATGGCTTCAATGCCTGCCTCCGCTATAAGCTGCCTAAAGCTCTTGTTCCAGTGCTCGCCAAAGACAGTACATCCCGTACCAATAATTGAAACGCTTCTCATTCTTTTAGCCTCCAGGGAATGTTGTTTTCTTCTGAATCCCCACTCACAAGCTTTTCAGCTTTTTCCTGAACTTGACGTATTCTGCGTAGTCAATGTATTCCTTTTCTTCAAACATGTCGAACACCGTTTTCTTCGGCCTCTTTTTGCTAATGTTCTTGGTTGCCTCTAACACAAATGCGTCACTTCCTGCCCCGCTTCCATAGCTGACTGCCAGAATCTTTTCACCTGGCTTTGCCTTGTCAAGCACAGAGGCAAGGCCAATCATCATGCTTCCTGAGTAAGTGTTTCCAATCAGCGGTGTGGTCAGGCCCTGTTCTATCTGCTTTTTCTCAAAGCCAAGTTGTTTCGCAACCCTTATCGGGAATTTTCCGTTTGGCTGGTGGAACACGGCATAATCGAAGTCGCTTGGCTTCATGTTGACCCTTTTCATTATTCCGTTTGCCCCTGCAATCACATGCTTAAAGTACGCGGGCTTCCCGGTGAACCTTCCGGCGTGCCTTGGGAATTCGGCGTGCTGCCTTCTCCAAAAGTCCGGTGTGTCAGTTGTATAGCTGTATGTGTCCAAAACCTCCGCAATTACCTCATCCTCTTTCTTTCCCACAATAAACGCGGCTCCGCCTGACGCGGCAGTAAACTCCAAAGCATCATTTGGCCTTCCCTGTGCTGTATCAGCCCCAATTGACATCCCGTACTTTATCCAGGCTGGCATTTTGCTTTCAACTAGGGCTAGGCACATCTGTATGCCGGCTGTTCCTGCCTTGCATGCAAACTCTAAGTCTGCGGCAGTCAATTCAGGGCTTGCGCCAACCGCATCAGCCACAATGGATGCCGTTGGCTTAACAGCATAAGGGTGTGACTCCGAACCCACATAGACTGCGCCGAGGTTGGCTGCGTAAATTCCTGAGTGTGCTAGGGCCCTTCTTGCGGCCTCAACAGAGATGGTGCAGGCGTCCTCGTCAAAGCTTCCAACAGCCTTTTCTTTTACATTAAGGCCGGCACTAATTGCCTTGCCGTCCTTTTTCCAGACGCGCGCTATTTCCTCAACAGTTATCCTGTACTTTGGAACGTAAACCCCGTATCCTACAATGCCTACCATAAAAATCACTTGCCCCTGAACCCTTTTAAAAGTTCTTTGGCTCGGTCAACCCTTATATTCTTTTCCTCCGCCATCCTGGCGGCAACTTCATCAATTTCCTTTCCTTTTGCGCCGGCCATTACAGCAATGTTTTTTGCATGAAGCCCCATATGGCCTCTTTGAAGCCCTTCAGTTGAAAGAACCCTTAATGCGGCGAGGTTTTGTGCCAAACCTACTGCCGCAAGTATTTCTGCCAGCTCGCCCGCTGTATTAACTCCAAGTATTTTTGCCCCGATCTTTGCAATAGGGCTGGTCTTTATTGCACCTCCAACAAGGCCTACTGCGGCAGGCAGCTCTATTTTTCCCACTAGGTTTCCTTCCTTGTCCTTGTGGTATTTTGTAAGCGGCATATACTTTCCTTTCAATGAGGCAAAGCCGTGTGCCCCTGCTTCCAGGGCCCTAAAATCCTGGCCTGTGGCAATTGCAGCCGCGTCAATCCCGTTCATTATTCCCTTGTTGGTTGTGCATGCTCTAAAAGAATCGTTTGCGGCAAAGTGGTGTGCGTCCAGAATGCGTTCAATTATTTCTTCGCCCTTGAAATTCCCTTCCCTAAAGCTTTCCTCAAGGACCTTCTTCGTGAAAACAGCTTTTGCCTTCACAGTCCTGTAAATTGCCAAATTGGTGATAATCTTCAGCCTTACTTCCGCGCCTGTAAGCTCTTCAATCCTTGGGCCGATCTTTTCACCCATTGTGTTTATAGCGTTTGCCCCCATTGCGTCCCTTACGTCCACAAGCAGATGTACAATCACCATCTTTCCCCTTTCTGTTTCCAAAACCCTTGTCTCAATCTTTTTTGCCCCGCCGCCAAACTTCACAAGGACAGGATCTGCCTCGTTCGCCAGGTCAATTATCTCCCTTGAGTGCTTTTCAATTTCCTTAATCGCCTTTTCAACGTCTGGAACCTTCACAAGCTGAATTTGCCCAATCATTACAGGGGGGCTTGCCTCTGCCTTGAAGCCGCCTGAAGCCCTGGCAATGCCTGCCGCCTTGGATGCGGCGGCAACAATGCTTGGCTCTTCAACGGCCATTGGCACCAAATAGTCCTTTCCGTTAATCAAAAAGTTGGTCGCAATCCCGAGCGGAAGCTGCTGCGTCCCAATAACATTTTCAACCATCCTGTCCCCAATTTCAAAGGACATTGCCCCATACTTCTTTAGTTCGGCAATGTCCTCTTCGCTCAGGCCTGCAAATTCTTTCACCAGGGCAAGCCTTTCCTCAAGGCCTTTCTTGTAAAATCCCGATATCTCGCTTCCTGCCATCAAAACACACCTAATACATTACTTTTTCTCATTCAAATAAGCTTCTATTTCGTCAGCTGCCTTCTTTGCAGAGGCAACTGAGTGGACAACCGTCTTCTCTTCGTTTGCCAAATCCCCTGCGGCAAACACTCCCCAGAGCTCTGTTTTAACCCCATTTATCTTGATTGCCTTTCCCTCCAGCTCTGTTCCATTCACTGCACTTGCATCATACTCCTGGCCTATTGCAACAACGCAGACATCTGCCTCCAGCTCTTCAACCTCTTTTGTGTCAACAAACCTTTCCTTCTCTATCTCAATTTTGGTAAATGCCACTTTTTCAAGCCCTTCTTTTCCCAGAAATGCCTTTGGCTTGAGTTGCATCCTGAACTCAATTCCTTCCTCCATTGCGTGAACAAATTCAGACTTGTTGCATGGCATGAACGGCATGTTCCTCCTATAGGCAACAGTTACTGAGCAGCCAAGCCTCTTCAAAACGCGTGCGCTGTCCAATGCTGTGTTGCCGCCGCCTATCACAACCGCTTTCTTGCTGCCAAAGCTTTTCCCGCCTGCGCCAAACCCTTGCAGGAACTTGTCCCAGTACAACACGCCCTGCTTTTCAATTCCAGGGAGGTCCATATCCTTGGCCTTTCCTTCGCCGATTGCAAGCAAAACCGCGTCAAAGTCTTTCATCAGCTCGGACAACTTTTTTTGCCGGCCAATCTTCTGCTTTTCCTTGAACACAACACCCTTTTTTTTAATGTCATTAATGACTTTCCCAACAGACTTTGGGTCCAGCCTGTATCCTGGAATGCCCCAGCTCAGAATTCCGCCCAGCTGCGGCAGTGCCTCAAACACCTCTGCCTCGAATCCCTTTTTCCTGAGCTCTATTGAGGCCGCCATTCCTGCCGGCCCGCTTCCAACAATCGCAATCTTTTTCCCGTTGCCTTTGCCTGGCTTCCACATGTTTTTCCCGTGCTCTGAAACAAACCTTTCCAAAGCCTTAATTGCAATTGCCTGATTCTTCTTTGCCAGAACACAGGCTCCCTCGCACTGTGCTTCCTCTGCACAGACCCTGCCTGTAAAGGAGGCCAAAGGATTCTTCTCCTCAATTATTTCAAGCGCCTTGTCAAATTCTCCCAGCATAACCTGCTCAATAAAGGCCTTGCAGTCCACCTTTGCAGGGCATCCCTCAATGCAAACCGGGTTCTTGCACTGCAAACATCGGCCGGCCTCCTTGATGGCCTGCTCAAGGCTGTAGCCGAGCTCGATTTCCTTAAAGCTCTTCACTCTTTCGTCTACAGGCAGTAAAGGCATCTCTGTTCGCATAAAAAAAACTCCTAAGAAACTTTTCAAAAAAGTTTCATCAAAACTTTTCCAAACACCTGTGGCAATAGATGTACTTTTCATGCCACAAGAGATACACAATAACAGCGGTAAGCCTATTTAAAGGTTTAGGTTATCGTACAGCGCAATTTCGTTAATTGACGGAATTAGTGTCTTTTCCTTCTTGTTTTGCCTTGGGCAATCTCCTTCAAATGCGCCCTAATTTGTTTGGCGTTCTCACGTGTCCTTTTTACACGATTCATCCCCCTCGCTTTTTTAAGGCTTACTCCTAAAAGAGCTCTTTTTTTGTAGTACGATAATTCTTCACTTTTTTCAATTGACTTTACCGTGCCGATAACGTTGGCTACCTTGGCAAGTCTCAATTTTCCTGTATGCGGGTCTGAATAAGAAAATCGGTTCTTAGTGAAAAGCACTGCAGTTGTGACGTTTTTTGCTCCAAGAGTCTGAAAAACCTTTTTTGCAAACACGATGGTGTTACCGCT
>JAFCBY010000047.1 GCA_017610485.1 Candidatus Falkowiibacteriota bacterium | reverse complement strand
GATTAAAGAGATTAGAGTTGATAAAAAATGAACAAAGAAATAAGAAACTGGGAAGAAAAAGAAGGAATTAGGTTTCTAAAGAGAATTGGAATTAAGCCGGGCCAAAAAGTCTTGGATTTTGGGGCAAGAATCGGGCACTACTCGATTCCGGCGGCAGTGGTTGTTGGGAACAGGGGAAAAGTTTACGCCTTGGACAAAAACAAAGACCCTTTAAACGAATTAAAAAGAAAGGCCGCAGAACAAAAACTGGAAAACATAGTCCTGGTAAGAACCAACGGCAGTCTGGAAACAGGACTAGAAAACAACTCTGTTGACGCCGCACTTGCCTACGACGTACTGCATTTGATAAATAACAGAAAAAAGTTGTACAGGGAAATCCACCGCGTTCTCCAAAAGAATGGCCTATTCTCAGTATACCCAAAACACAACAAATTAGACCAACCAGAACAAGGATTAAAAAAAGTGGGGCCGAAAGAAATCATAAAAGAAATAGAAGCCCACAACTTTTATTTCGAAGAAGAGCGTTGCGGGCTGATAAGCCACGACGATTTTCTCAACAAAGGATGTGTTTTAAATTTTAGGAAAAAAAGAGAACTCATAGAGGGCAAAAAATAATGAAAAAAACAATAAACGGCTGGTTGTTTAACAGAATAGAAAAGCTTGGAGGCAAAGAGTACAACCATGTTGGATGCGAAGGCGAAAACGCCTCTTTTGGCGACTTCCTTGCCTCTTTTGTGCCAAAAATAGGGACGAGAAGAAAAGCAAGGTTTACAATAGAAACGCTTGACAATTCTAAAAAAAAAAGCGGAAAACAAACACTAAAAAGGAGACATTGATGAAAAATGGTTAAAATAAACAAAAAGCTATGCGCGGGCTGCGGAAACTGTGTGGAAGCATGCCCGTTTGAAGTATTAAAAATCGAAGACGGAAAAGCAGTGGTTGTAGATTCAGAAAAATGCCAAAAATGCGGGGCCTGCATGTCAGTCTGCCCAAACAACGCAATCAAAATTGAGGGATGATATGAACAGAAAAATCAAAAAACTGGCCAAAGAATTTGAGAGATATGCAAAAGAAAACGGCTTCAGGCTAAATCCTGATTCAAAAATAGCGGAAGGAACGATAAGAGGGCTGCTTGAAAATGAGAAAAAGCACGGGCAAAGATACTGCCCCTGCAGACGGGTGACGGGAAACAGGGAAGAGGACAAAAAAATAATATGCCCCTGCATTTACCACAAAAAAGAAATTGAAGAGCAAGGCCACTGCCATTGCCGATTGTTTTCCAGGTGATGCAAAATGCAACTGCTTGTTTTTGTTTCATCACACTGCCCGCACTGCCCAAAGGCAATAGCAGCCGTGAAAGAAACAGTCCTCCAATACAGCGATTACAATCTGAGCTACAGAAAAATAAGGGCAAAAACAGTGGAAGCAAAACAAATTTCGGGCAAATATGGAATAAGATCATACCCCACAATAATAGGCATAAACGACAGCGGGGAAACAGCATGCAAAATTGTTGGAGTGCCAAGTGAAAAAAAGCTTAGGAAAGAAATTGAAAAAGCCCTTGGCCTGAAAAAATCACTTTTCAGAAAAATTTTTGGCGGCAGAACATGAACCCAAACGATTTTTTGGATAAGAAAAACAAAATTGCAATAGTGGGAGTTTCAGCCAACCAGAAAAAAATGGGCTCTAAAATATATGAAGAGTTAAAGTCCGCCGGCTTTCGAGTTTACCCAATAAATCCAAAACACAGAAGAATAGGGCAAGACGCTTGTTACCCCAATTTGGAAGCACTGCCGGAAATCCCGGATGTTGCAATAATGGTTGTGCCTCCAAACGTTACGGAACAACTTGTAAAGCAGTGCAGGAAACTTGGCATAAAAAGGGTTTGGATGCAACCTGGCTCAGAATCAGAAAAAGCAATAAAGTTTTGCAAACATAACAATATTGAGATAATGCATGATGCTTGTTTTGTTGCCAATGGTTTAAAAATAGGGGAAAAAAGATGATAACTTTTGCATGTAAAAAAATAAGGCTGGATGAAATTGTCAGGTGTTCATTCAGTTTGAACAAGACAGAATACAATGTGCTGATGTTTTTGCTTAGAAAAGAAAAAGAATTCGATATCCACACCCTTTCTAAAAAAATGGGTTTAGAGAGGACAACGTTGCAAAAGGCACTAAAAAGACTTTTGGATAAGAAGCTGGCAAAAAGAAGGCAGGTAAACATAAAAAAGGGTGGCTATTTCTTTTTGTACAACGTGAAAAACAAAGATTCAATAAAGGTGCGGCTTTTGGGGATAATTAGGCGATGGGAAAAAACCGCTGAAGAAGAAATACAAACCCTATAATGCACATATGCCCAAAACCTATTTAAATTGTTTGACACATAATTGAATTGGTTTAATATGAAGACTATTGCGGTAACCGGCGGCAAGGGCGGAACAGGAAAAAGCACTGTTGCAACAGCCTTGGCGGTCCTGTTGGGAAAAAAGCACAAAGTGCTTTTGGTCGACGCCGACGTTGACTGCCCGAACGACCACTTGCTGCTTGGCATTGAAAGGAAACCGTTAAAGAAGGTTTTCCAAAGGGTTCCAAAATGGGATTTTGCCAAGTGCGCCAAGTGTGGGAAATGTGCAGAGGCCTGCAAAACACACGCGATTTTTGCCCTGAAGGGAAAGCAGCCTGTTTTCCTGCCCCAACAATGCAATGGCTGTGGCGCATGCACTTTGGCCTGCCCTCAGAAGGCAATCGGCTGGACCAAAAAAGAAATAGGCACTGTTTTCAAAGGAGAAGGGCACGGAATCGACTTCCTCTCAGGCGAGCTGAAGGTAAACGAGCCTGTTTCAGAATTCGTTGTCGCCTCTTTAAAGGAAGAGGCTAAGAAGATTGAGAAAGGATATGATTTTGTTTTGTTTGACACAGCCGCAGGAACGCACTGTGATGTGATTTCAGCGCTGGAAAACGCTGACCTTGCCCTGGCGGTCACCGAGCCAACCCCCTTGGGAGAGCACGACCTTGAATTAATTGCCGGGCTTTTGAAAAGGCTTGGCATCCCTTTCGAAATTGTTTTGAACCGGTTTGAGGAAGGCAGAGAGGCTTTGATTGAGAGCTTGGCTGAAAGGCATGGCAAAAAGATTGCGGCAAAAATACCCTACAGCAAAAAAATAATGGAAAAATACAGCGAAGGTATTCCTGTAAAGCACAAAAGCATTGAAAAAATTGCGGGGCTTGTTGAATGAAAACCATTGCTGTTCTGAGCGGAAAGGGCGGGGTTGGCAAAAGCAGCATTGCTGCCTCACTTGCAGTCCTTTTGGCAGAAAAACACAGGGTTGTTTGCGCTGACTGCGATGTTGACGCCTCAAACCTGGGGCTTGTGCTTGGATTGAGAGAAAAAGATTTCACTGAATGGAAAAAGATTTCAACAAACGAAAAGGCAAAGCTGGATGAAGAAAAGTGCAGTGGCTGCAGGAAATGTGTTGAAAGCTGCTATTTCAAGGCAATTAAATGGGATGGAGAAAAAAATCAGCCTGTGTTCGACGGGCTTTCATGCGAGGGATGCGGCACCTGTACTATTGCCTGCCCTGAAGGCGCAATAAGCCTTGTGGAAGTGCAAAATGCAAAAATTGGGGTTGGGATGACAAAGTACGGGTTTGAAATTGTTTCAGGCCAGCTGGAGATGGGCGAAACGGGTTCGGGCAAAGTTGTGGCCGAGGTAAAGAAGCTCGCGGCGGAAAAAGCCGGCAAGGCAGACTTTATGGTGATTGACGCCGCAGCAGGGATAGGCTGCCCTGTCATCGCTTCAGTGGTTGGAAGCGACTTTGTTGTAGGGATAACAGAGCCAACTCCTTCAGGACTCTCCGATTTGAACAGGGCGCTACAGATGACAAGCCACTTTGGAATAAAATGCGGCATTGTAATAAACAAGCACGATCTCAACCCAAAGTTAACAAAGAAAATTGAAATGTTTGCAAAAGAAAATGGCATTCCCATTCTTGCAAAAACCCCGTACAACAAGGCATTTGTTGATGCACTGGTGAATTTAACGCCGGTGATTGAATTCAGACCCGAAACAAGAAAGTTCTTTGAGGAAATCAGGGCAGGAATACTTTCAAGTTTGCAGGGAAATCAAAAGCCGTGAAAAAAAGCCTTATTTCAACAACTGGCGGACCTCCTTATTCAGCGCTACAATATTTACCTTTCCCTTTTTTGTTCTTTCAACAAAGTTTTTTTCCTCAAGCCTCTGAAGAATGCGAGTCACCTGAACCCGGCCTAATCCCACGACCCTGCCAAGTTCAGCCTGGCTCATTTCATCGGATTCCATCAGCTTCCTGACCAAAGCTCCCTCCTTTGCCTCCAAAAGCCCGAGGAACGGGGCAAGCGCTTTCTTCAAGCCAGTTTTTTTCTTGTATTTTCCAACAATGCGATCCATTAAATAATAATAAGCAAAAGAGCCGACAAAAAGGCCAAGAGACGCAACCATTATCATTACAAGAGGAATTGTCTCTGAGCAGGTGCAGTAATCTCCACTCTGCAGAAGCGAGTAACTGTAAAACACTGCAATACTGATTAGAAAAACAAAGCCTGTTACAAAGAAAATTACAAAAACTATATCCCTGAAAGCAATTTCCCTCATAATACCACGATTTCATTTTTTGAAACAAAAGTATATATATTGTTTCAATTGAAATAATAGTGGATATTTTATCTTAAAAAGGTTCGCAAAAAAAAAGGCGATGATATGAAACAAAAGAAAGCATTGTTTTTTCTCCTGATAGCAGTGGCCCTGCTTTTGCCGGCCTCTTTTGCACAAAATGGAAAAGTATGCGGGGTTTACTTCACAAAAATTGGCTGCCCTGTGTGCGCGAAAACCGATCCACTGATTTTGGGCCAGTGGGTGCCAACCAGGGACGATGCTGTAATAATAGAATACGTTTTCAGTGGATGGTATGAGCCAAACGCGATTTTGATGGGAAAATACAATCTGGCATACGCTACGGGAGGCGCTGTTCCCTTAATGATAAAAAATGCTGAAGAGAAGTGGTCAGGCATTCCGGCCTTTTACTCAAACGAGCAGATCCTGCAGTATGCAGAGGAATTCTTTGAAGGGGACAAAGGGGAATGCCTCCTCAAAGACGGCGAGGTTTCATTTGAAGAGCTTAACCTGAACGGCCTGCCTGAAAAGCCAAAGATTTGGTCAGGCAACAGGCTTTTGAAGCGAACAGGCGAAGCCGAAATTGAAAGCGATTTCCTAAAACAACTGCTTTTTGCAGAAGATTTGGCAGGGGCGCTTGCAACCGCCCAGTATGAAATGAAGGAAATAAAGGCAGAGCCTGCACCCTATTCCGGTGGGGAAATCCCGTTTGAACAGGCAATTGAGATAGGGGATGGCTGGGTCTTGAAGCTGAGGAACAAAATCGCGCTGCCTGAAAATGTTGAGCCATTGGAGCCGAACGGGGGCAACGGAAATGAAAACGGCGGAAATGGATGGGAAAACAGCACAGACGGAAACGAAGATTATACCCTTCCAATTTCAATAGTGCTAGTGATTGTATGCCTAATCGCATTGGTTGCTTTTATTAAGGTGAAAAGCAAATGAACGGCTTGACAATTCCGGCAATCGTTTCCCTTGCCCTAATTGACGCCATTAACCCCTGTGCAATCGCAGTTCTCGGGCTTTTGATTATTGCCTACATGACCCACAACCCAAAAGAAAAGAAAAAAGCCCTTTTTGCAGGGTTCTTTTTCATCGCCGCTGTTTACATTCTTTACCTTGTCTACGGAGTGCTTATAGTCCACGTGCTTGGCTTTGGCATGAACATATTTGAGGGTTCTGAACTCATCATTTATGGCCTGTTCAGCCTGCTTGCAATAGCCTTGGGCGTTTTCAACATCAAGGATTTTTTTTGGTACCAGCCAGGCGGCCTGCTAAGGGAAATGCCAATGAAATGGAGGCCCCATGTTCAAAAGATTTTGGCAGGGATAGAGACGCCAAAAGGCGGCTTTTTCCTGGGAATCTTTGTGACGCTTTTCCTTCTACCATGCACAATTGGCCCCTTGCTGATGGCAGCCACCATGCTGGCCAAATACGGGGTGGTTGCAGCCGTTCCATGGCTGCTTTTGTACAACGCAATCTTTGTCCTGCCAATGGTCGCAATTGTAATAGGAATTTATGCCGGCCTGACAATGGTTGAAAACGTAACCGAATGGAAGGACCGGAACATCAAGTGGTTGCACCTGATAGCAGGCGCCATAATGGCTGCAATTGGCCTCTACCTTGCATGGGAGGCAGAGAACGCATTCCACTTCGCATTGGGGCCGCTGGACATAAACTTTTTCACAATTGGCATTGTCGAGATTCCGCTGCTGCTTGCAATAATTTTGCTGCGCCACAAAAAGAAATAAGAGGCATTTTTCTTCTTTTCTCCAGCTAAATTATGTGAAATGATTCCAGAGAATTTGGCCGAGCTGGTTACATTTGTGCCAAACAAAGCCGAGCCAATTCACAACTGGTTCTACTACAAGGAAGGCTACTCCAAAAAGTTTGTGGAGTGGGCTGTCAAGGAATTTGAATTAGAGGGACCGATATTGGACCCGTTCTGCGGCGTTGGAACAACCCTGCTTGCATGCAAGCAACTTGGCCTGGAAAGCGTTGGCTTTGACGTTAGCCCCCTGGCAGCGCTTGTTGCAGGAGCCAAAACAAGAGACTACAAGATTGGCGAATTGGAAAAGGCCTTGTCGGAATTCAGAGAGTTAAAACCAACGCAGGTTGGGAAATTTCCAAACAAGAAGATTAGGCGTTTGTTCAGGGAAAAGCAGCTGGACGATATATACTATTATTATAAGAGAATAAAAGAGATGCGGGATGAGAGGAGCAGAAACTTCTTCCTGCTTGCCCTAATTGACACCACTTCGAGGGTTGCAAACGTTGTAAAGGTCGGAGGCTCTTTGAGAAAGCAGAAAAAGCCTGCAATGCCTGTGAAGAAGCTCTTTTTGGGAAAGGTGAAGAAAATGCTCATTGATTTGAAGCACGCTTCCCAAAAGGGGCCTGAACCAAAGGTGTTTGAGGCAGACGCAAGAAAGACAAGGCTGGAAGAGAACAGTGTTGGCTGCGTAATAACAAGCCCGCCCTACCTAAACAAGATTGAATACACGTCTGTTTACAAGCTGGAGCTTGGGCTGTTCTTCAGGGAGCAGGAAACAAGGCTTAGGGCGCACATTCAGGACAAGGCAACGCCAAGGGACGTGGGCACAAAGATGCCGCTGGTTGCAAAGGCCTACTTTGAGGACCTGAACAATGTTTTGGAAAACATGTTCCACTACCTTAGGCCTGGAGGAAAGGCAATCATTGTTGTGGGAGGGGGCTGCTTTCCCTATGAAACGGTGGAAAGCGACGATATCCTGATTGAGGAAGCAAAAAAGGTTGGCTTCAAAAAACTTGACAAGATTGTTGCAAGAACCGTTTTGTGCATGAGAAACAGGACAACAAAGGTTGGGGCCGTGAGGGAATCAGTTTTAGTCCTGGAAAAGCCAAAAGGGGAAGAATTAAAAGCACCTTAGACTTATTATTTGCAGAGATTTAATCAATTGGAGGTTGAAAAAATTATGGCAGCGAAGAAACCATTTGGCGGATACACTATTTGCTTCAAAGGCTGTGATGACACGGCTGAAAAGATTTTCGGAAGCGGAAAGATTGCGCCAAGCGAAATGACCAAAAAGATTTGGGCTTACGTAAAGAAGAAAGGAATTGCCGGAAAGTAAACGGCAATTCCCCATATCCTTTTTTAAAAAAAAGCGCAGCAGGAATACCACCCCTGAAAAAGGCTATTAGCGGGGGAATAATTTCCTTTAAAAAAACAACTGTAGCCAATTATCTTAGACAATTCTAAAAAAACTTTTCTTAGGAAAAGTTTCAAAATAAGCCCTAGTAGTCTATCGGTTAGGATGCAGCCCTGTCGAGGCTGAGAGGCGGGTTCGACTCCTGTTCAGGGATTGTTAATCCTTGTTCGGGCGAATATCCCGCCTAGGGCGTCCTTGCCAGCAGGCAGGTTTTCCTGCTTGCTGGCTTTAACCCATCTTTTTCCAAAAGAAATGCCTACTTTTTTAACCTTTTACCAGTTGGATTAGTAAGGTGTTGCAATGCAAAAAGTTATCCTCTACACATCCCCAACGTGCACTTATTGCCATCTGGTCAAGATTTTTTTGAAGAAGAACAAGGTACAATTTGATGAAGTTGACATCTCAGAGGACAAAGCCGGGGAAAGGGCGCTGGAGGAGAAGACTGGCTTCAGCCAGGTCCCGGTTACCTTTG
>JAFCBY010000148.1 GCA_017610485.1 Candidatus Falkowiibacteriota bacterium | reverse complement strand
ACAAGCGATCTAGAAAGCATTGAACCAGGAGAAGGCTACTGGGTTTACTCAAACGAGGACGGAATAAGCATACCTTTAGGAGGAGACTTGATTCCAACAGGCCCAGATGGCCCGCCAAGCAAGAAACTGGTTCCAGGCTGGAATCTTGTAGGATATTACGGCGCGAGCTGGGAACTCTACAACGAGTGGGACGACTACGAAGGAGAATGCGGGGGCTGGGACTTCCCAGAAAGCTATGTCTATGGAGACAAAGCATACTGTGCACTGAATTCACTTGTCGATACAGGAAGAGGGTTCCCAAAATGGAGTGCAGTGTGGAGTTATGTGAACTGTGGTGAAGGCGATGGCCACTGGACAGGAATCAACGCATGCATAAACAATCCAATAAGTCAAAGAAATATGAGAATGTATGCAGGCAGAGGCTATTGGGTCGAGATGGATGTTGCTGACAACTATTCACCACCAACACAATGCATTTGGAACGACAACTTCCAATGCGTCTGGACAGGCGGCGGAACAACAATATAAATTCCGCCCTTTTTCCCTTTCTTTTAGGGAAACACAAAGGTATTTAAATTGTTTTCATTTAGTAACTATATAAAGTGGGTGATTTAACTTGTTTGGGAAGATTTTAGCATCGGCTGTATTTTGCTTACTCTTTTTAGGGACAGCCTATGCCCAGCCAGGAATCCCACACCAATTCTACGGCAGCGTTACTGTAAACGGCGCACTTGCTAAGGGCATACCTATTGTTGCAAAGATTTCAGGCACAGAGATTTCAACCACAAGCAGCAACGGCACATATGGATACGACCCTTGTATATTCTATGTCCCTGACCCAAATAACACTCTTTCAGGCCCCATTGACTTTTATTTGAGTGGCACAAAGGTTGCTTCACATTCATTTGAAACAGGCGGCTACACAAGGCTTGACCTCAGCATTGGAACCGCGCCAACAAGCACGCCACCAAGCGGCGCCCCTTTGAGCACTGGAGGAGGCCCATCGGGTGGCAGCACAAACAGGCTCGATGTTGAGATTGAGGGAAGCTGTGTGGGAGAGGAAATTGTTGTAACCGTTTTGAACACTGTCGGAAACCCGGCAAGGGGAGCAGACGTAAAGGCAGTGAAAGACAGAAAAACCGTTGAACAGCAGGATTCAGATGACGAGGGCAAGGTTTCCTTCACCTTTTCCGAAGCAGGCGAGTATTATATTTATGTAACCAAGACAAATTACTCACAGACCACGAAGAAAGTAGAGGTAAAAGAGTGCATTGGCGGCCAGGAAGAAACCCCAGGAGAAGAGGGGGAAGAAGCCGGAACGGAGAGCCTCTGCGACAACGTGGACTGCGATGACAGCAACCCCTGCACCACAGAGTACTGTGCCACAAAAACAGGGCACTGCGTTTACGAAAACCAGGCCGACAGCCTTTCCTGCGGCGGAAAAAACACCTGCCAGGCAGGAGTTTGCGTTGAGCCAACAGCAGAGGAAGAGGAAAAGCCGACAGGAACGCCTACGTCAACAGGCTTTGTCGGATTAGGCCAGGCATCAGGGGCAGGCCTCATAATAATCGCGCTGATTGGGCTTGTTTTGCTGGTTGCGGGCAAGAAAAGGAAGAAAAAGTAACCCCCTTGTTCTCTGCGTGACAGGGAAAAAGCTTTTTGTTTCTTCACAGAACCTTTTTGCAAGACTTCGAAACAATTCCTGCCTATTCTGGCTTGCTTCTTTGGCAGGGCTAGAACCTGCACTTGTTTCCATTTTCTTTCAACCAATTAATCTTTTCCTTGTAGTCTGGCATTGCTTTCTCAACCAGGGCCCAGAAGCTTGCAGAGTGGTTTGGCTCAATCAAGTGGGCCATTTCGTGGATGCAGACGTATTCAAGGACATGGTCTGGTGCAAACAGCAGCCTTGTGGAAATGTTTATGTTTCCTGCATTGCTGCAGCTGCCCCAGTTTGACTTGTTGTTCTTGAAGAAAACCCTGTTTATTTCTTTGTTGAAGTGCCTGTTGTTCAGCTCGGCAACCTTTTGTTTTAGCATTGGAAGCCTTTTGGCTGCAATGCACCTGCTTAACAGGCTGGAGACTGCTTTGCTTCTGTGCTCTTTGCAGGCGTTTGAGGATATAGACAATTGAATCACTTTGCCAACAATTCTTGCAGAGCTGCTTTGCTTGTCCCTGAAAGCAATGTTGAGAAGGTACTCTTCATCGCCAACAAGCAGTGTGTCGCCGTCACTGTATTCTCTCAAAGCCACTGGTTTAAGCCTGTCTGGCTCTTGCTCCAGCCTGCTTTTTGCCCACTGCTTCATTCTCAAAAGTTCCCTGAACATTTCGTCCCTGCTCAGAGAGTATGGAATCCT
>JAFCBY010000046.1 GCA_017610485.1 Candidatus Falkowiibacteriota bacterium | reverse complement strand
TTTGCTTTATTTCCTTCTTTTTCTCGGTCAACTCATCTTTAGGAGTCTCATCTTGAGGGATTTCCTCTGGAGGAGTCTCATCCTGCGGATTTTCTTCGCCCATTATACTAATTCACAATGCAAAACGCTTAAAAAGGTTGCCATATCTTAAGAAGAAAAAAAGTATACTGGGAAAAAATTCAATCCCTCACAAAAACCAGGTCTTTCTCAGAATCAATTTCTTTAAAGCCCTTGAACAAGGCCTTTGCCTGCTCAAAATTGCCGGCCCTCTTAAAAAAAGAGACTGCGATTGCCGCATTCCCCTTTGCCACCCGTTCCATTTCCGCATTGGCCTTCTCCAAGTCGGCGTGGTGCAATGCGGTGAGGCTTATTATGGAGTCAAAGCTTGAGTCCTTGAACGGCAGTTCCTCCGCCCTTGCCACAACCTTAATTCCGGGGAACTGCTTTACCATTTCAATTGCCGGGTCGAGGGCAATGCACTCCGCCTTTTCCCGGAACATCTGGGTTGCCTTGCCTGTCCCGGCCCCAATGTCCAAAAGAAAGCCATGCAATTCACAGCTTTCCTTAACCAGCCTGGCCTTCTCCATCTGCTCTTCCCCATGCAGCCGGTTATAGCCCCTACTTATTTCATTATAATATCCCATGTATATAAAGAGAGTATGAAAACCCCTAAAAAATCCTGGCCCAAAAAGATATATTTAAATAAAGTATGAAAAGTATGATTTATTGGATAAGTGGTTTTTTTGAAGAAATTGGACTGCAGGATGAAATGCCATGGCTCCACCACAGTGGGGGAGAGGGGCCAGGTGGTTTTGCCTGCAGAGGCAAGAAAGCTTTTTGGGATTGGGCCAGGCGACAAGCTGATTGTTTTGGGCGCGGACAGTGGGGACTTCCAGCGAATTGTTTTGATGAAGTCCGAGGCCGTTACAACGATGTTTGCCCACCTGATTGACGTTGAAAATGTTTTGAAGCCGGGAAATGAGAAGAGGCTGAAGGAAATGAGTAAAGATGGCCTGAAGAAGATGAAGAAGGCCCTGAAGAGCAAGGCAGTGAAGGACCTTGCAAAAGAGGCAGGCAAGAGGAGTGTTTAAAAGAATTATACTAGTGTTTAGGTTAGTGGTGTTTGAATGGAAAAGGATGTTATCAAAGTTGACAATGTTTCAAAGGTCTACGACATGGGCAAGGTCCAGGTCAAGGCCCTGGATGGCGTTTCCCTAACTGTTGGCCACGGCGAATTCATTTCAATCATGGGGCCAAGCGGAAGTGGAAAGACCACTTTGCTGGATGTCCTGAGCGCGCTTTTGAGGCCCTCCAGCGGCGAGGTCTTCATCAAGGGAAAGCCAATCAGCAAAATGGACGACAACCAGCTCGCCGTTGTAAGGGGCCAGACAATTGGCTTCATTTTTCAGACATTCAACCTTATCAACAGGATGACGGCCTTGCAGAACGTAATGCTTCCGCTTTGGTTTTCGGGAAAGCCTGTTGAGGAAAGAAGGGAGATTGCGGAAAAGATTTTGGGAGAAGTTGGTTTGGGCGACAGAATGCACCACAAGCCAACTGAACTGTCCGGAGGGCAAAGGCAGCGGGTTGCAATCGCCCGTGCTTTGGCAGTAAACCCCGAGGTAATTGTTGCGGATGAGCCAACAGGCAATTTGGACAGCATGTCGGGCGAGCAAATTCTTGACATAATAACAAAGCTGCATGACAAGCAGGGAAAGACAGTGCTGATGGTCACGCACGAGAAGGACGTTGCCGACAAGGCGGAAAAGATTTTATTTTTGCGCGATGGAAAAATCGTCAAAACCGAGAAAAGAAAGAAGAGGAGGAGATAAAAATAATGAACAAAAAAATTTTAGCGGTCTTGATGCTATCGCTCTTAATTATGGGGAGCGCTTGGGCAGGAGACCTGCAGGCGACAAGCGTAAGCTACGACCCGGCCCCTGTTTCGCCAGGAAGCCTGGTCACGGTCTGGGTTTACGTGAAAAACGATTCGATATACGCCGCAGAAAATGCGATTGTCAGGTTGAATGTGGACTTTCCCTTCACTATTCAGCCAGGCCAGGAAGTGGAAAGGAACCTTGGCTCAATGCAGGCATTCCAGACCGCAACCCTGGAGTACAAGATTTTGGTGGACTCCAAGGCAGTTGACGGAAAGCACAACATAAAGATACTGACAGGCGAGGAAGTTCTCACAAGAGAGGACCCTTTCACCATAAAGGTGCAAAGCCGAACACCAAAACTTGAAATCGTGGAAAGCAGCACAACGGCAATTTCGCCGGGTGAAGTTGAGTCAGTGCTCCTGACCATAAAGAACGTTGGCGGAAGCATTGCAAAGGACATCGTGGTCAAAGTAAACCCTGAAAGGATGGTTACCGCAACAGGTATTGTGGTCGAGAGGGAAATTGTCTCACTGGGAGCGGGCTCAACATACATTAACAGCCTTGAGCAGGGCGACCAGGCATCTGTGCAGCTCCTGCTTGCAGTCAACCAAGACGCAATGCTAAAGAATTACAGCATTCCAATAACCATGGAGTATTATGACCTCAACGGCTCTGAAAAAACGGGAACAGGCTACCTGGGCGTAAAGGTTGCGGCCAAGGCAGAGGTTGACGCAGTCCTTGGAAGCGTTGAGCCAAAGGCCTTTCCCGGAGGCACAAGCGAGATAACTGTTGACATGTTCAACATAGGGCTTGCCGACGCACGCTACGTTGTTGTGGAACTGACAGGCCCTGGCATAACGGTTTCGGAGCCAAGGCAGTTTATTGGAACGCTGGAGGCGGACGACTTTGACTCGTTCAAGACCGAGGTAATATTTGGCCCGACTGTTCCGGTGGGAAGCCTGCCGCTGCAGCTGAAAATAATCTACAAGGACGAGGCACTGCAGGAAACGACCATAACAAAGGAGTTCAACATAAACGTTGTGAATCCGGCGGAAGTGGCCGGCGGCGTTAACCCACTGGCTGGCATCGTTGGATTGATACAGGGATTGCTAACCCTGGTTGGCCTCTACGTTGTGGCAAAGTGGGTCTGGCCAAAAGTAAAGGGCTTTAGGAAGAAAAAGTAAAGAGGGGAATCTCCTCCTCTCCCTTTTCCCTTTTCTTCAACAGGGCGTGTGCTAAATGGAACTTGACAAAGAGCTTTTCTCAATTGCTTTCAGGAACCTGAAAACCCAAAAGATGCGCTCTTCTTTGACACTTTTAGGCATAGTCATCGGCATTGCCGCCATAGTTGCCCTTGTTTCAATCGGCGAGGGCCTGAACCAGTCTGTGAACGAGGAATTCGAAAAAATGGGAATGGATACCCTCACCGTCCAAAACGGCAGCGAACTTGGAATGTCAACAATGATTACAAGGTCCCTGAAGGAAAGGGACATAGGGATTATCGAAAACATTCCGGGCGTGGAGTCGGTGATGGGCTTTTACGAAACCGCAGGCATTGCCGAATTCAAGAAAAAACAAACCGGCATATTCATCATCGGAATTGAAACAAAGGACAAGGAATTTCTTGAAAAGGCAGGCTACGTTGACGTCATAAAGGGCAGGTGGCTGGCTCCAAACGACAGGTATGCCATGATAATACCCGAAAGCTTTGCAGAGGACGCCTTTGAGGATGAAACCCTGAGGGTGAAGGACCAAATTGAGATAAACGGCCAAAATTTCAAAATAGTCGGCATTTCAAAGGACATGACCGGCATTGTCGGGGGATTTGCGTCCAACATGATCTGGTTTCCAAAAAAAACAGTCCAGGACTTTTTTGGGGAAGAGAATCCAATGGAGATAATGGTGAAGGCAACAGACAGGTCGCTTGTAAACGAAGTGGCGGAAAGGATTGAGGACAGGCTGCTGAGGGCGCACGGGGAAGAGGACTTTTCGATTATGACAACCGAAAACATTATGGACATGGCCGGCGTTGTGCTTGGCCTAATCCAAACGGTTTTGGTTGCCCTGGCGGGAATAAGCCTTGTTGTCGGGGGCATTGGAATAATGAACACAATGCTGATGTCGGTTATGGAAAGAACCAAGGAGATCGGGGTCATGAAGGCAATCGGCGCAACAAACAACCAGGTTTTGTCAATGTTTCTGGCAGAGGCAGGCCTTATAGGGTGCTTTGGAGGAATTGTGGGAGTTGCACTGGGATTGATTCTTGCAAGCATTGTGTCATTTGCGGCCGCCGCCAACGGACTTGCACTGCCGGTTGGAATAAACATTGTTGCAATGGTGGGAGCTGTTGTGTTTGCAATGTTTGTCGGAATGGTTTCCGGATACATTCCGGCAAGAAAGGCGGCATTGCTCGAGCCAGTGGAGGCGCTTAGGCATGGAAAGTAGGATTGGAGGGCAAAAAATGGCTCCCGTTGACCTTGAACTGATTCGGTTTGCCTTCGCAAACCTGAAGGGAATGCGATTCAGGTCGTTCCTCACAATTCTTGGAATTGTGATTGGCATTGCCGCCATTGTGGCGCTGATTTCGGTTGGAGAGGGACTAAACCAGTCTGTTTCCCAGCAATTCCAGTCGCTTGGAACAGACACCATATTTGTGCTGCCGGGCGGCGGAATGATGGAAAGCATGTTTGCAAAGCTAAGCGATGACGACGCCGGCACAATTGAGGAGGTGAGAGGCGTTGACTTTGCGGCAGCCATCTATACCTCGGGCCAGCAAATAGAATTCAGGGGCGAAAGGTACAGTGTAACACTGCTTGGGGTGGAGCCCGAAAAAATAGACAAGCTTGCAATGATTGGAATGGCCAACGTTGCAGAGGGAAGAAAGCTTACAGAAAACGACACCTCGGGGGTTGTAATTGGCAGCAAGTTCGCCTCAAGGATAATCAAAACCGAAATCGGCCTAAAGCAGTCAATCGAAATAGGCGGGAAAAAGTTCAGGGTCGTGGGCATCCTTGACGAGGCAACCAACAATTTTGCAAGAATGTTTAACCCAGCAATAGTCATAAACAGCGACGAGCTCAAAAAAATCAGCGAAACAGAGGTAACCCCCACGAGAATAATCGTAAACATTTTGTCGTCGGAGGAAATGGAGGAAGTAAAGCAAAGGATTGAAAACCGGCTGGAGGAGGACCACGGCAAAAAAGACTTCCAAATAATGGACCTGCAGCAAATCTCGGCAATTGCAGGCGACGTCGTCGGCATCATAAGCCTTGTCCTGATAGGCATTGCCGCAATTTCCCTCCTGGTGGGAGGCATTGGAATAATGAACACAATGCTGATGTCTGTCATGCAAAGAACCAAGGAAATCGGCCTGATGAAGGCAATCGGCGCAACAACGCCAAAAATAATAAGAATTTTTGTTGTGGAAGCAGGCCTCATAGGGCTGGCCGGCGGAATAGTCGGCCTCATTCTAGGAGTCGGCACAGCAGCCCTTGTCTCAATCGCCGCAGAAATGGCAAACCTGCCACTCACCACAGTGGTCACACCGCAACTAATCGTCGGAGCAGTCGCATTCAGCATGGCAGTCGGCATGATTGCAGGCGTCTACCCGGCAATGAGAGCAGCCTCAGTCGACCCTGTTGAGGCCCTGAGATACGAATAGAAAGCTAAATAAGGGTCTTTGGCACTAATTGTTTTATGGTAAAAGAGCTTCCTTGGGAAATAATGAAGGACTCGATGAGAATTTTCTCCCACGACGCTGCAAACCAGATATATTACACTATTCCGCTGATTGACCTTGTTGCCTTTCACACCAAAAGTAAGGAGGCGAAGGCACTGGGCCTGGAGTTGACAGCGGTTGGGAAAGCCCTTTACAATGTTCACGGCCGGTTCTTTGAGTTCAGAAAAGCTGAGACCGCGCCAAGGAATTGGGAAAAAACAATTGTAGCCTACAGGCGCGCTGTGAGGGGAAGAAATGAGAAATTGAAGGCAATTGTTGCGAAACTGAAGGCAATTAAGAAAAAGAATGATGGAAAGCTGCATAAAGATACGGCAGAGTGTCTGAACGGGGCAATTGAAAGGCTTAACGATTTTCAAAAGCAGTTTTCTGCAGGGAACCTTGGCAGAAAAGTTCACGCAAACCCTGTTCGGGCAAACCTGCGGTCCTTTTTGAAGGATGTCCTGGCACAAAAGTTTGTTGACAGGGACGGAAAGCCTGTCAAAATAGTTTTTAGGGGAAAGGACATTGGCAAAGCCAGCTTTGACAAGATTCTTCTTCGGAGAAGCATTTTGAACCTTGTGACAGATGCCTTGAATCACACGCCTGGCCGACCAATTTTCGTTACCCTCGCACTTAACAGGAAAACCCGCCAGGCAGAGATAAATGTGACAAATCACGGGCGAAAGCTCACGGCGGCGGAGATTGCAAAGATTGGAAAAGTTCGCTTCACCAGGGCCTGGCACGACCCAAAAAGGGGCTTTGGCAAGATCTCTGTAAGGATTCTCACAGAAGCTCAGGGCGGAACCTTCAGAGTGGGAAATAGCAGGATTGGCCCAAAGATGTCAATGAGGCTTCCGGTTAGAAGGAGACTGACCGCCTAAGCCCCCCCCGAAAGCCTAAAAAAAAGGTTTGAACCCAAGTGAATTCACATGAACCCCAAAGCCCTCAAGGCCATGGTCCTGCTGATGTCCACAGCCTTGGTGGCGGCCCTGACAATGTCAGTAATCGGCCAGCTGGACCCAATCGTTTTCTGGGTGCTTGCAGGAATCACGGCTGTCTTCGCGTTCCTGATTCTGCCAAAAATGAACAAATGAGAAAGCGTGCAGGTTCTAGCGAAAGCCTAAAAAAGGGAAAAGTGCGTGTTTGGTTGATTTTGGGGGTGCTTTAATGAAGACAATTATGAGCATTTAAATGTTTCGACCTTTATCGAAATGTTTATAAACGGTTTTGTTAAGATATTGTAGTATGAAAAAGACCGAGTTTGTCTACAGGGAACTCCTTTTCCAGGTGCTTGAAAAGGGCGTGCAGTCTTTTACGCAGAAGGGGTTAAGCAGCAGGCTGAAGGTTTCTTTGAGCAATGTAAACCATGCCCTGCAGCCATTGCGCAGGATGAATGCAATTAAGGTTAATCCGAGGAACTTCTCAATTGTTAATGCAAGAAAGATTCTCTTGTTTTGGGCAAGCACCAGAAACCCCGGGTCAGAGCTTGTTTACAGTACAAGGGTTGAAAAGCCAGTGGGGGAGATTGAAAAAAAGATGCCTTCGGACGTTGTCTTTACGGCCTACTCTGGGTATAAGTTCAGGTTCGATGAGATGCCTGCAGACTATAGCGAGGTCTATGTTTACGCCTCTGACCTGGAAGAGGTGAAGAAACGCTTTCCAGAGGGGAAGAGGAATGCGAACCTGTTTGTCTTGGAAAAGGACACTTTGATGGAGGATTATGGAAAAACCGCTACAGTTGGACAAATTTTTGCAGACCTTTGGAATCTGCCTGAATGGTATGCAAGAGATTTTTTGAAGGAGCTGGAGGCAAAGATAGATGCCCTGCTTGAATGAAGTGGTGGAAAGGGAGAGGAAAGGAAATGCCTTACTGGAATGATTTGATAACGCAGAGAAGCTGGGAAAAGCTGCAGGAAATGAAGAGGAGAAAGCTGCGGTTTGTGCTAATTGGCGGGTGGGCAATATGGCTTTATGCAAGAAGCCACAAAAGCAAGGACATTGACATAGTCGTGGACTTTGAGGAATTGAACAGGCTTAAGCAAATGTTTGACTTGAAAAAGAACGACAGGCTGAGAAAATACGAATTTTATTTGGGTGAAATAGACGTTGATGTCTACGTTCCGCACTTTTCAAAAATTACAATCCCGTTAGAGGAAGCAGTAAAGGAAACGAGGGAAATTGAGGGCTTTTCAGTTGTAAGCCAGGAAACTCTTTTGGCTCTGAAACAGGGGGCAGAAAAGGCCAGGGGAAAAAGCGAGAAAGGCCTAAAGGACAGGCTGGACATAATGGAATTGCTGCTAAAGGCAGACATAAACCTGAAAGAGTACAATAGACTACTGCAAAAGCACGGCCTGCAGGAATTCAAACAAAGGCTTGTTGAAACAGTGCAGTCATTCAAAGACGGGAAATACCTTGGCCTAAACCCAAGGGAATTGAAAAAGGCAAAGCAGCAATTGCTGAAAAGGATAAAGGAAAGCAGGTAAGGCCTGGAAAACCTGCAGGGAAATGGCAGTGAGCTGCTGCTTGCAGCCTCCTCAACGCTGCTAATCGCGTATTAATTCTTTGACTTGTTTTCTAATTCTTGGATTGCACTTTTTTAGATAGTTGCCTAATTTCTTTCCGTCAAGTTTTGATTTTATTTCAGCCAGGGCGTCCCCTGGCAGATGCCCCCTGAAGTAAACAAAGTCAATGAGGGTTTTTTCTGGGTCGGAAACAGGCAGCCAAAAATTATAGTATTTCACCAAGTCAAAGCCAAAAAACATTTTTCTGTCAATATGCCTGACCAGAATGTTCGAGCCCATTATTTTTCTCAAGCCAGGCCTAACCCTTTTAGGCGTTACAATAACAGGGTTTGTT
>JAFCBY010000045.1 GCA_017610485.1 Candidatus Falkowiibacteriota bacterium | reverse complement strand
ACAAACATAAACCAGATAGCTGACTCCTCAGGCGAAATCAGCAGTAATGTATACAAGACGCTGTACTTCGACGACGACAATAGTTCAAGGACCCCGGGTGACATTCCAATCTACTTCACTAAGGACGGTAGCTTGGCTGACACCTACATGTATAGGCAGTACTACAGCAGTTCAGACGGTTACGTCTACCTCTTGCTGGACAATACTACAGCTTTCAGCAATAGCTTCAGTAATGCAGACGTAAACTTCGTTGGAACAGACCCAATAGAAACCGGCGATGTCGGTTTTGAAGATGCGGGTAACACAAAATATTATCCGTACTATTGGCCTGACAACGAGAACTTCGGAAACAACGACGCTACGGACAATAGCTATATCACCGCTATTTTCGGTGTTAAGGCAAATACTGTTGCAAGCGATGACTTCAGGATCCATATTGACACCACTACTGGCAATTTGATCGAACTTCCAAATGACCAGTTGTCGGAATACACGGCGGATGTCAACATGGTTAGTCAGGTCGAGCCTTCATGGGTTTTGAAAGCCAGGACTGACACCGAGTCTGCAATACATGCCGGATGGATTGAGTACGGTTCGAAGGCAGAGTTGACTGACGACATGGAAACAGTAACTTTCACTGTTCCTGAGGCCCAGATTAATTTGAGCCTTAGTATTTTGGGTGAGGGTGCTGTTACGACTGTATCCGGTGGTGAGACTGCTGAAGCTGTGAAAGCAGGTGAGACTGTCACTATTGCCGGAAAGGATATCACTATCGCCAAGATCAACTACGCTGCCGGAACATGCACTGTAGCTGGTTCAAATTATCCGAAGATTGTGTCTGTTGGCCAGTTGGTTTTCACAGACTCTCCAGCTCCGGCCGGTAACCACGTTATTGTGGGTGGTTATTTGGTCAACAAGTTGGCTGAGAATGTGTTGCTGGGTGACGGTTCAACACTGCAGGAAGCTTTGACTGCGCCAGGTGATAAAGTAGCAGAATTGCTGTCAAACGGTAACGTTGTTGTTGCCGGTTACACGGCTGCTGACACCAAGGCTGCGGCTCAAGAGCTGATTGCGGCTTTGGATATGCTGGCATAAATTATCTAAAGGAAATCAGGCTTTTTGGCCTGATTTCTTTCTTTCTTTTTCTTTTTATTCTTGTTCTCTAGTTACTGCCAAGCTTTGCAGTGTTATGCCTATATTTTATCTTTCCTTTTACTTAAGTATGCTGGGGGGGTTGTTGGTTTTGAGGCTGCTGTGACATAAAAACAGAAAAAAGCCATTGTTGTGCATTCAAAGGCCAAAAACAGGGTCGTTTTGCCCTAAAAAACAATATTTCTTGCCTTGCCCTTAAGAAAAAAATGGCCCTTTTTTTGGGGGTGAAAACCCCTCCGAAAAGGTTTAAATTATGGTTTTATTCCATTTAAATCCAGCAGAGGGAGTAACTTTTTTATGCTTTTAAGAATTTCGCTGGAAGCCAAGGCTGCGCTGGTCATTTTCATAGTGATTGTCTCTGCAGCCCTGCTTGTGCCATTCTGGCACAGCATGCCATTTGTGGCATTTTCAAGCAGCAGCGTTTTCCTGCAGGAGTACTCAACACAGGCTTTTGGGAACGGAGAATCCTGCGTGCTGCTGCGCTACCACATTCCGGACAACCTTGTTGTGAAAAATGCCGACTTGCGAATTTTTTCCGAGGGAGAACAGCTTTTCTTTGAGAGGTTTGACACAGAAGAAAAGGACTTCTTCAAGCAGGCCTGTTTTGGCTCGGACCGGCTTAACCATGGCCGCAGCAGAATCGAAATTCTTTCTCTGGGAAACAACCTTTTCTTCAACCTTGAGAAAATTTCAGGGCAAAAGCCGCCAGGGCAGGAAACAGGAATAAGCATTCTTGGCATTGAAAACAACAGCATAAAATTTGAGGTAAACAACTTTGACACAAGCAAGATAAAGCCTGTCGAAATATTTGTAAACGGCGAATTCGACCACGCTGTTTTCCCACAGCATGAAAGCCAGTCCTTTGAGGAAAGAGTCAAAATGCAGCCAGGCAAGAACAAGGTTGAAGTCTTATTCAGCGGAACTGCGGTGGTAGCAGATTTTGAGCAGGAGCCAAGGAACGCCCTTCCCTTCCCAGTCGGCATAGCACTTTCCCTTGTCCTGCTCACTGCACTTGTCTTCAGTTTGAATTACCTTGGGTTCCTAAGCTTTTACTCTGTAACAGGCATCTTTTTGGCGTGCATAATAGTCGCACTGCTTGCAGGGCGAAAGAGCCTGAAGCAGACCTTTACAAAAGAAAAATTGACAAAAATAAGCCCGCTTATCTGGATTGCAATCGCATTGTTTTTCGCAGTCCCAATAGTCTTCCACTTCTTTTCCTTTACGGAAATAACTTACTGGAACCAGTTCTACGAAAGGCAGACCTCGATGATTGTTGAGGGAAACGCAATTCCTGTCTGGGATGGGCTTAGCTATTTTGGCAGAACCTTTTCATTTTCGCCAGGCTATTTCGTGCTGGAGTCAGGCGTTTCATTTGTAACAGGGCTACAGGGTACGGAATTGTATGCGCTAATGCTTTCCCTTGCCAACATTTTCTTCTTCTTCGCATTATTTTACCTTGGCCGCACCCTAAAGCTTTCTGACAAAAAGATTGCAATGTTTGCAATGTTCACCGCAATGTCAGGTTTTCTCCTCTCAGCCCTTGTCTACTCACCAAGGCACGTTTTCTCATTCACCTTTTTCATAATGGCGGTTGCAACTCTGATAAGGCACAACAAGCCGCTTGTAACAGGCCTTTTTCTTGCAGTGATGGCATTCATCCAATTCCCGTTGATAATCTTCTTTCCGCTGTTCTATGCAATAATTGCAAGAAAGATAGAGCTGAAAAGAATGCTCAAGGCATTCTTTGTCGGCCTTGTGCTTGCAACAATCCTAATGCTTCCCCACCTAATGCTCTACGGCCTGCCCTTTCAGGCAAGCCCTGAAGAATGGGGCTACTTGATAAACTACAACCTCTACTACTGGTTTTTGGACATTGTCGCAATTTTGGTTTTCTTTGTGCTGTTCTCCATAACAGATCTCTTAAAGGGCAACTCAGGAAAGGACTTCTACTCAAGGAAACTTATCGTGGGATTCGTTCTCGGAACCCTGATACAGCTGTTTATAATCTACAGGTGGAACATTTTGACAACCACGACACTGGCGCTCCTAATCGTGGTGCTTTTCCCGGAAAAATACCTTAAAATAAGCGTTGTGGAACGTGTTCTGGCAATCCTTGGCCTGGTCGGCTTTGGCTTCCTCTTGTTTGGAATGTCCTACCTGAACGTGCACGAGGTTGTAACAACCCCGGTTTCATTTATTTCAGAGTACACCAGCACAGGCTCCAACATCCTTTCAGACCCAATGTTTGGTCACAACATGACCTCTGTTGCGGGAAGAAAAGTTTTGGCAGACCTGCGCGTCGAATACGCCGACGAGGAAAAGCTGCAGGACGCTTACACCTTCCTTGAAAAGCGGCAATACTCTATACTTGAAAAGTATGGCATTGACTATACGCTAAACCAGGTTGACTACATCCACAGGCAGGCAATTGGGGGACAGCCAAAGTACGGCATAATAGAGTTCCCACCCCTGGACAAAATTTACAGCAACGGCTTCCTCTTCATCCACAGGGTTCCCAAAAACTGGGAGGAAAACAATTAATAACCAAAATCCACCTTTAACTCCTTGGTCACAATGCAGATTCAAATCAAGAATGCTTTAATACTTTTGCTTGCCTTTGTTGCGGTTATTGCAATCCTGGCAATAATGACTGACTCATTTGATTCATTGCAGGAAGCAGACCCTGCCCTTTTTTCAATTGCGGCCCTTTTCTTCATTGCAAGCATTGTGGTCTGGCTCCTAGGCTGGTCCACTCTGATAAAGGGAAGGACGACAAGCCTCTGGCAGACAACAGCAGTGGGCTTTGGATGCGTCTTCGCTTCATTGACCCCTGTCCAGGTTGGAGCAGATGCCCTCCGCTCAGTAAAGCTCAAGGAGCATGGAAAGGTTCGCTACTCTGAATCAATCTCTGCCTCAATGATTGTAAAAGGATTAAAATTTCTCTTCATTGCGCTAATCGCAAGCATTTCTTTCATAACCCTTTTTCTAAACCCTGTGTTGGAGCTATGGGTAAAGGCAGCGCTTTTCTCTGGCTTTGCCGTAGTAATTCTGGCAACAGCCCTGTTCCTGCTCCCGCTAAACAAGGGCTTTGGCATAAAAATCGCGTCCCTTTTCAAGTCGCTTTCAAGGTTTGTAAAGCGGGCTGAAAGGGTTTCGGAATACTTCCAAAAGTACAGCGCCTACCTCCAGAATGTTTCAAGGCTAAAGCTGCTTTTTGTTCTCTTTCTTGCATTTCTTTCGCTTGCCCTGGAATTCGCATCCTTTTTCTTCTGCTTTCTTGCAGCAGGCGCCTCAATTCCGCTGGTTTCGATTTTGGCCCTCTTTAGCGTTCTTGAAATTCTTGAGAGAACTCCCTTCCTGCCCAAGGGAATCGGCGTGGTGGAGGCCGTTGGCTTCATCTTTCTTTCAACTCCTGCATTTACCTCAATGCAGTTGACAACGGGGCAGATTGGAACAGTGATAATCCTCTTTGATGTGGCAAGGCTTGTGGTTCCAACAGTTGCAAGCCTTGTGGTATACAACCTTGTTCCAAAGATGCTTAAATGAAGCAAGCCAGGTTTTTTTCCCAGCCTGCTTAAATAAGCCCGAGTCCCCTGAAGAGCAAAACCCAGAACGAGCAGTTCACAATGACAATTGCCCAAGTCAATGCTACCACAAGCCATTCAGGCATCGGCCCAAAAATCTTCAACAGAAGCTTTGCAAAGTCATACCTTGGCTTATGGTTTGGGTATTTTGGGATTGTGAGTTTCCCATCCCGGTTCAATGCATAGGGCAACCTCTTGCTTTGGCTCATATCCTGCCTGTTTGTCAAAAACTTCAGTGCAAAGAAGTCAACTGCATGCGGCAAAAAGAACAATGCGGTCAGCAGCATAAGGAAAATGTCCTGGTTCAGAATGACAATGCAGGCAATACTGCTCCCAATGAACAGCGTGCCACTGTCCCCTGGAAAGACGCGCGCAGGGTACATGTTAAAAATCAGCAAACCCAAAATTGATGCGACCAGTGCAATTCCAATTGGCATTGCCCCCGTGGGATTGAGCAGCAGGGTCACAAACAGGGCAATTATAAGGCCTGAGCCAACCTCCCAGCCGTTCAGGCCTGCGAACGTGTTCTCAAAGGACGCAAGAATCCCTACAAAGGCAGCGAAGGGAATAAGCCAAAGCACTGTTGGGCTTGGCGCATAAAACATAGCGAACATCATGCAGACAAGGCTAACGATTACGGCGCGGCTTTGCCAGCTCACAGTCCTAACCTTGAACTTTTGCTTCCTGTCGTCCAAAAAGCCAACAATGCTCAGCACAGAAACCGTAAGCCCAAACGCCACAAAGCCTGTGTTCTCGGCAACAAGCAGGTTAAACAATGCTATTGCAATCCACATTGGCGCAATCAGGGAAATTCCAACCCCTTCAGGCAGCTCCCTTTTGTCCGCCTTGTTAACGTCTACGCCTGTCATCCCCCTTTTCTTGTTTTCCCTGGCAACCAACAGCACTGTAACAACAGAGGCAATGAATGCAATTGCAAAGAATCCGAGCTTAAACAGCATCAAGCCACCTTCATAATCTCCCTTAGGACTGTTGTAGCGTAATTCCCCTTGCTCAACTCAAAAGAGATGGTGCAAGCTTTTCTTCCGGGAAAGAATTCGTCATCTTCAATGCCAACAAGCTTCATTTTTTCGGGTCTCAGGACAAGGCTTTTCCTTGCACCCTTGCTTGAAATTTCGGCCATCTTTTTCACCTTGAACTGCCTTAACTCAATGCCTTCTTCTTCCAAAACACTCTTTTCTATTTCGCCTGGCTTTCCCGAAGCAAATTTGGATTCGAATCCAAGAAGCGGTGCAGTTGGAAAGCCGTCAATTAGTATATCGCCTTCAACTTTTTTTAACCCGATACCCTGCTCAAGCCTTTTCTCAATTACATTGTTGAACAAATAGCTCTGGTAGGCGTGCGTAAAAAGGTACCTTAACTGTTTGGGCAGCATGCCAAATGCGCCCACAAAGTCTTTTGGGAATTTGCACAAGTGGTGAATCATCGCCCTTTCGTACCTGAACTTTATAGGAAAGAGCTTGGTTGCCTCTGCAAAGTCGTTGGTTTCGGCAAGCCTCTTCCTTGCAGCCTTAATTTCTTCTTCTTCCCCGTCAACAGCGTGGGTTAGGTAAAGCATTACGCCCTCTTCGAATTCGTCTTTTACAAAGTGCCTGCCAACCAGGTGCGTTATCTGCCTTATGCCGCCAAAGCGCTGCTCGCCAAAAAAGTTTGCAATTCCGTTCTCTTCCATTTCGGCAAAGCAGGTCTCAACCATTTCTTTAATCTTCTTTTCTCCCAAATCAATATCTCTCACCTTCACCACAAACCTGTTTGCCTTGAGCATTCCCAGGTCAAGCCTGTTCTTCTCCCATGAAGCATTGCTCAACTGAATGCCCCTGCTCCAAAAGTTCTCCACTCTCTTCACATCCGGCTCAAAAACGCTTATCCTCTGGCAGGTAACTGCGCGTTTGTCCTTCATGCCGGCATAGCCTATTCTCTTCCTGCTGCACTGCAAATACCTTGAAAGCTGCTTTATGACCCAATTGGTGTCCTTGTTTATCTTCTCCAAATCGAAATGAAGCTGGTCAACGCCCTCCGGCCTTTCAGGAACTGCCATCTTCTCAGATTCGTGGGTTCCTCCCTCGACAAAGCGGTTTGCCTCGCAAACCCTGCCGTCAGGCCTTATCTCTTCCACTACAAAATCAGTGTAGCGCCTTTTTATCTGCCCGCCGATGCCCTCGGCTTTGGTTGAAAAACTAGTCATCTTATTTGAACCTCAAAATTGCGCCAATTCCGCCAAAGCCCCTGAAGAACTGTTCGCCTTCAGCAGTTTCAGAACTAATGATTTTGGTGGTCGCCCCTGTCTTCTGGGCTTTTTCTATAATCCAGTCAATGTAGTCGACTTGTTCCAAGAGCTCGGCATTGCTGCTTTGGCACTTGCTGCACTTGAACTGGCTTTCCTTGAAGGAGGGCTGCTCTTTCACCACTATTTCCTCAACTTCGTTGCAGGAATCGCATCTGAATTTGTAAACCCACCAGTCAAGCTCTTCACTCAGCAAGAGTATTTCAACCTTTCCGATTTCCAAAGCCGTTTCAACCTGCTTCTGTCCATATGTTCCCAAGCCTGTTTTGACAACGGCCTCAAAGAATTGCTCGAGGTTTTTTCTCTCCTTGGTTATCTCTGCGCCCTTAAGCAGCTCGCCACTCTTCTGCACAGTTTCCCTTATCCCTGATTCGTCGGTGTAGCCTGTGTCAATGGTTCCAACAATTTTGTCTCTCAGGCGGTGGTCCATCATCTCCTTGTTCAAAAAATAGTTCTTTGTAATGCCTGGACCTGAAACAATCAGGCCCTTGAGTTTCTCACCATATGGCAAAAAGATTCCGTTCATTTTCTCCGAAATCCTCTTGTAGAAGTCCTGTGCTGCCTCTTCCCTAAGCCTTTCAAACCTGTGGGCGCTGTTGTGGACTACTAAGCCGTTTGCGAGGAAATTCGAATTTTTTACTGTTATATCGTGCATTTTTGTTGGCAAACCCATTTTTTCGATTTTGCGAATCTTGACTGGCAGCAGAGGTATTGCGGTAATTTTCTCAAATTTTTTCCTAAGAATCTCATTGTTTTTAACTGGGCTAATTACGGATTTCTCAAAAGCTTCCTTTCCCATCATTCTCTGGTTTCTGAAAAAGTCTGAAACTTTTGGAAAGGTTTCTGTGTTAAATCCCTCCATTTCAAACATTCGCCTGATTTCTCTTCCGGATACAAATATTTGCCTAACGCAGCTTCTAAGGCTCTTACTTTTAGCCAAAGAATTCAACTTTCTACTCTTTTTTGGAAATGAAAAACCAACTTGTTCCTTGAATATTTCCAGAGACTTTTTCTCTGTTACATCAACCGTAAATCGACTGTTGTTTGAGTAGGGGTTTCGCCTGTTATCATACTCGTGTACTGAAGCCAGTATGCCAAACCTGAGCAGAACCATCTGAATTTGTTTAACAAGCATTTCATTGTTCATTCCTGCTGACAATCCTCTTGTTGTCACATATCCTTCTGCATCAAACAAGCCTCTTAGGAAGGCTGCAATAATCTTGTTTTCACTTTTCAGTATCTTCTTTGGAATGGTTGAAGTTCTGGCTTTGTTCGCCTCTGGAAACTCTTGCCTTATCAATCTCACAATCGGTTTTCCCTGGCATCTCACCTCGTAATAGTTTTTACTTGCTCTAAATCTGGTTCTGGTTTTGGCATTAAAGATTTTTTTCAAGAGTCTCTCATAAAAGAGAGCGGTTTCCTTGTCTTCTTCATAAAAATTA
>JAFCBY010000147.1 GCA_017610485.1 Candidatus Falkowiibacteriota bacterium | reverse complement strand
TTTTGCCGTAGTAGCAGCCTACGTCGAGGACAGGGCTTTTCAGGAACTGTTTTGCAAGGGCTTCAACCTTTTCCGAGTTGACCTGCAAATAGTCCTTTTCTGCATATTTTTCGTAGAATTTGTCAATGCCCATGGGAGAATACCTTATTCTGGCTGAAAATTGTATTTAAACCTTCTCTTCCCTGCAAAAGGCAGCGACTGTACTATTTTAAAGCTTTCTTTGCCTAAATTAGTTAATTCAGTTCTTTTAATTTGAGTAGGGGTATCTTTGAAAAAAGGTGGTTTGGTTGGTTAACAAAAAAGCAAAAGGAAAGAGAAGCAAAACAAGGTCTAAGTTGAAGAGGAAGACAGGAAAGGCTACTGTAAACCAGTTGCTCAGGCCCTTCAACGACAATGACAAGGTTCAGGTAGACATCAGGCCGGAGATGCATGGCGGAATGCCCGCAGCCATTTATCAGGGAGCATCAGGCGTTGTTGAAAGCAAGCAGGGTGACGCCTACAGGGTTAAGGTTAAGAAAGGCAAGCTGGAGAAAGTCCTGCTTGTGCCGGGAATTCATTTAAGGCAGGAGGCTGGTTCGAAATGATTGGAGAAAAGATTTTGGAAAAGAGGCCTGTTTCATTGGTTGAGGTAAAACAATTGCTTTCCGAGAGAAAGAAGGCAAAGGACCTTTCCTACGAGCAGGACATTACGTTTAAGTATGCCAAGAAGTTTTCAAAGCTTAGCTTGGCCCAGGCAGAAAAACTTAAGGCCGAGCTGGCCTCAATTCAGGGCCTGAATACGGAAACCATCATAAAAATCGTTGACATTTTGCCAGAGAAGAAAGAGATTCTGCAGTTGCTGATTCCAAGGGACCTGATTGTCGACGAAGCAGGGTTAAAGGCAATTCTTGACTTGTGCAAGAAATACAAAAAGTAGTTTTTTTAGGTGTGATACAATGCCGAACGAAGAAGAGGCGCTTGTTCTTGATTATTTACCTAAGGGAAGGGTAAATAGCTTCAAGCCAGAGCCAATAGCCCAAGTGCTGGGAAAGCAATTCTTTTCATTGCTTGAAGTGGTTCCAAAAAAGGAGCTTAAGGCAATGGAAACCGTTTACGTGGGAAAGGAGGATAGGGACAAGATAGAGTTCATCAAGAGGCGTGTTAACTTTGAGCAGCTTACAAGCACCGCCATCGCAGAGTTAGACAAAGCGGTTGAAAAAATCGTTCTGGAGGACAAGCAGCGCTTCCTTGATTTTTTCAACAGCAGCAGGCCAATTACTCTGAGGCGGCATCAACTACAGCTTCTCCCCGGAATGGGCAAAAAACACATGCAGGACCTTTTGAGGGAGCGTGAGAAAAAGCCCTTTGAGTCATTCGAAGACATTTCCGCAAGGGTAAAGCTTTTACCCGATCCCCTAAAGACGCTTGTTAAAAGAATAAAGCTTGAGTTGGAAGACGATTCCCTAAATCACTACCTTTTTGCCAGGCCCCCTGTGAAGGAAAGGCGCTTTGACAGAAGGTTCTAAGCAATGACTTTGTTCAACGAATTGCAGAATCTAATGATAAAGTACAGGTTCAGACCGAAGAGAAAGCTCAGCCAAAACTTTGTGGTAAACGAAGCCCTTGTCCAAAAGCTTGTTGAACTGGCCGACTTAAAAAAATCTGACAATGTTCTCGAAATCGGGCCAGGCACAGGATTTCTCTCAAGAGAGCTCCTAAAGCACTGTCCTGTTGTAGCAGTTGAATTTGACAAAATTCTTTGCGGGCTTTTGGAGCAAGAGCTTAACCAAAAACAGTTAACCCTTATTTGCAACGACTTCCTGAAGGCAAAACTGCCAAAATTCAACAAGGTTGTTTCCCTGCCACCCTACAGCCAGAGCAGCCTCATAATGCTCAAGATGTTTTTACTAGACTTTAATCTTGCAGTTCTGGTCTTCCAAAAGGAGTTTACCGAAAAGCTCCTCGCCCAGCCAGGCTTTGACCAGTACTCAGCCGTAAGTGTACTAACCCAGTATGCGTTTGATTTGGAGCCCGGGAAGATTGTATCGCCGGCATGCTTTTTTCCAAGGCCAAAGGAGGAAAGCCGGGTCATACTCCTTAAATCCAAAAAATTAAGCCCTGCAGTCTCTGACCGCGAGGGCTTCGCATTATTTGTCAAAACAATTTTCAGGTTCAGGAACAAGAATTTGAAAAACGCTCTTGAGAAAAGCAGGCAGTTCCTGCTTCCATCATTCAAGGTCAGCGAGCAGGAATTTGAGAAAAGGTCTGCCTCGCTTCCGATATCCGAGGAAAAGGTCTGCTTTCTGGAAGTTGAAGATTTTGCCGAGGCATTCAACCAGCTATTTGCATAGCATTGGAACCATTTTTAGGGAAGCCTTGCAATCACTGTTCGCTCCAGCTCAACTGGCCTTGAGCGCTTTGCATACTCTAC
>JAFCBY010000044.1 GCA_017610485.1 Candidatus Falkowiibacteriota bacterium | reverse complement strand
TTTCACATCTGGCCAAGAGATTCAATATTTCAATTAAGCAGCGCCATGCAGACAATATTGTTTTCACCAAAAACATTGGCAGGGAAAAAAAGAAGTGATTTTTATGAAAAAGGAAAAGCAATTCATTGTATGTCCTTCCTGTGGCTCAACCGACATGCGCTGGCTGCTTGGAGGCAAGCTGGGCGACCAGTACAAGTGTGCGAAGTGCGGCTTCCAGGGAATTGGCTTGAGCGGCAATGAAGAGTTTGCAAAGGAAGTAAAGGGAAAGATTGGTGAGTGATTATTTTTATGCCGGAGAAAAGCGAGGAAATAGGAACTGTAATCAGTACTGTTGAGGCCCCAAACCCAAGCAGCCTTGACTTTGTGGTAAACAAGGGAAGGGTTCACAAGGGCCAATTCGTTGAAATGGATTTTTCCGGCGGAACAATTATTGCCCTGGTAAACGACGTCTACAAGACAAACCGCTACTTTGAAAGGGCTGATTCGGTAAAAGAGTTTGAAAGCAGTGGCACGGCGATGTCAGAGCAGTTTCCAACTGCTGAATGGGAGTACCTTGTGGCAAAGACAAGGCCGCTTGGACACTTCTCCGAAACAACGATCAAGAGAATGACCTTTCCCCCAAGCCCTGGCACAAGGGTAAGAATTGCCTCAAATCAGAATCTGCAGCGCTTCCTGAACTTTGACCAGGAAGCAGGCCTCTTGCTTGGGGAAATAGACCACCACAATCTCCCTGTAAAGCTCAACATGTCCGCCTTGCTTAAAAAGCACTTGGCGATTTTGGCTTTATCCGGTTCTGGAAAAAGCTTCCTGACTGCGGTGATTATGGAAGAAATTTTGGAGCGGAAAAAGGAAGCGGGCAGGCTTGCAACAATTGTCTTTGACCCGCACGGTGAATACAGCAGCTTTGCAATTCCGCCAAAGGACAAAGAGCACAAGGACTACAGCAAGCAAACAAGGCTTGTAAAGGCACGGAATATAAAAATTGGCGTTCCAAAGCTGAGCGTTGGCGTTGTAGCAGGAATCATTCCTGGCTTGTCCGGGCCACAGAAAAGAGACCTTGGGAGGATTTTGGCAGACCTCAAGAAGCAGATGAAGGATGGCCTTGGCCCGTTTGATCTCAATGACTTAAGGGATGCAATTGCAAGGGACGAGTCCATCAAGGAGAACTCAAAGGGGCCGCTGCTTGGCTGGATTGGCTCACTGCACGAGCTCCATCTCTTTGGAAAGACCGACGAGCCAAGCATTGTTGACTTGATAAAGCCAGGCCAGCTCACAGTAATAGACCTGAGCGACACAATAAACATCAAAAAGAAGCAGGTAATCGTAAGCTATTTCGCGCAGAGAATCTTCAACGAGAGGAGAAGAAAGGCGGTGCCGCCCTTCCTGATGGTTTTCGAGGAAGCCCATCAGTGGGCTCCTGAGAAGGTGAGCAGCGAGGCCGCAATCAGCAGAAGTATTATTAGGACGCTTGCAAGGGAGGGGAGAAAGTTTGGCGCCTCGATTTGCCTTGTCTCCCAAAGGCCTGTGCAATTGGATACCACTGCCCTTAGCCAATGCAATACAAATATTATTCTGAGAATCACAAACCCCTATGACCTCAAACACATAAGTGAAAGCAGTGAAGGTCTTGACAGAAAAAGCACTGACATGATTACCTCCCTCCGCGTTGGAGAAGCCCTGATTGTGGGAGAGGCAACACACTTTCCGCTCTTCTTCAAGGTCAGGCAGAGGAAAAGTCAGGAGAGCAAGCACGAAATTTCCTTGGAAAAGGCCGCGGTCGAGTTTGAGCAGGGCAGTGAGCAGCGCGATGCCGAGACAGCCGAATTGCTTTGAATTAGCGAAACCTTTTTTAAGTACTTTAGTCATTAATTAAGCATGCCTTTAGCTCATTTTGTTGTTGAAGCCAGGAAAAACACGCCTGTCGCGAAGACAACTGTTTCTCCGCAGGCAGAATCCACAATAATTGACGCCAGAGTAACCCCCAGGCAGGAAATTAAGAAAAAAATGGCCGAAATAAGCAAGGCAGACCAGGTTGTGGCGCAGCAGGAACATGTTGTGCCGGGCTGGAAGACCTGCAAATACCTAAAATGCCTTGGAAACAGTGACATGTGCAAGCAGTACATGGTTTTGTGCGCCAAGGAAAAGTGCCAGAGGAAGTTCATGGAAGCAGACTTCTTCGACTTCAAAAAACACTTGAAGTCAGGAAGGCCAATAAAGTAAATTCCCGGATTTAAACTAAAAGTGCAAGTTTTAAATAAAACTTAAGGCTCAATGGGCCCAGTTTCAAGAAGTGAATCTAACCGAATTGTAGGGATAATTGCCCCGACTGGGATTTGAACAATTTATTTTAAGTCTTCTAGTTTCAGTTCGGTGGCTTTCAGAATAGCTTTCAAGGTCCCTTTTGAAATTACTTTATGGTTTGGAATAGTTACTGGCATTTTGGTTGAATGTCTTAAGTGGATGTGGCTTCCTTTTTGGTCTTTAATCCAATACCCTTTCTTTGAGAGTATTTTGATTAGCCTCTTTCCTGAAATAGTTGGCAACTTCATATGTGTACAGCTACCATTTCAACATTGCTTTTCTGTTTCAATGGAATGCCTTCCTTAGCCAAAGCACTTACGTGCAACTCTATTGCTTCTTTAACGTTTTTCAGTGCTTCTTCTCTTGTCTTGCCTTGGCTAATGCATCCAGGCAATGATGGGACCGTAACAGTAAACCACCCATCTTCATCCTTTTCCAAAACAACTTTCCAATTCAATTAAACCACTAAATTAGACATTGTGCGCAGCATTATAAAAACATATTGCCCCGACTGGGCGCCGAACCTTCTATTTCGGTTAACTGTCTATTTCCTCTTTGAAGCCCACATCATTTATTCTTGTCCCAAAAACCTGTAAAAAGCTTATGTTCAACATTTTAAAACTTCAGAATGAAGATATAAATAGACAAAAGAATACGTTTATATCGTGAGTTGAATGGTTAAGGCTATGAAAGCAAAAGCAAGGGCTATTGCACAATTTTTGGCAATTTCAGCAGCGGTTGGTTATTTTGTCAGCTCGCAAGTTCCGATTACTGGCGCGCGTGCAAAAAGAAGCCCTGAAGACTTAAGAACTTTTCAAGAATATGCAGCAGACGTAAATGACGTTGTTACAGCGCTTAGAAAAGAGGGACTACTTGCAAAAGATATTTTTAAAGGATCTGGAGAGGTAAGATCCCCTGGAGGCCAAAGAATTTCGGTAGTTGCAGATTTCAAGAAAGACCCAAATTCAATTTATATCCCACAAATGACCAGAGAGATGAACAAAGGTAAAGCTTCAAAATTCGCTTCAATAACAAGTCATTGGGCAATAAATAGTTTCTTAGAACAAAATCCAAAAGCTGTTTCAGAAAAACTAATGCAAAGAATTAATGCTCTTAACAAACACTATGACCAAGAAATTGAACCAATCTTCAGAAAGTTTGATAGAAAAAGGGCTGCTAGCCGTAAAAGACGAACCATAGCTTTTGGAACAGTTATGGGTGCCTTGGCTGGAACTTTAGTGGCATCAAAGGATAGGGCTAAAAGAAAGAAAAAACTAATAAAAAGACAACGAAGATAAAGTAATCGTATTCTAAAGCCCTTGTTCCAATTTCAGCCTCTAACACTGGATGTGTGTATATCCGAAATAGAAGGTTAGATGCCTCGACTGGGATTTGAAAAGCCATCACGCCCGGCTGGTGCGAGCAAGGAGCCTATTTCGCTTGGGCTTAATAGGCTGGCTTCGCAGGCAAAAGCCTTGGGAAAAGAACAAATTTAGTCGGAGCCCATCTTCGCTTCGCTCGATGGGCTAGTGCCCCGACTGGGCAACAAAGCCGCTAATTCTATAACGCACTAAAATAACAACTCAAACAATATCATTAGGTCTGAATGATTTTAAAAGAGCATTCACTGCGTTTTTTTCTTGCCTGCTTCCTTTTTTTGTGGTCCTTATCCCTTTGCTGCTATTCGCTTGCTCTACGTTCTCTTTTTTTTCTCCTTCTTGTTCCTCTAAGGTGTTGCCTTACTACATTCCTTGTGATGCCGCCTATATATTTTTTCGGATCGCCCTTGGGAGATAGTGTGTCCAAGCCGTGAAAGGATTCCAAGATAGCTTCTTGTATAAGGTCTGCTACTGGCACTGGCTTGTCTTCAGCCTTTGCCCTTTCAATTACTATATATTTGATAAATCCTTTGAGGCCTACTATAATTTCCCACTTTTGTTTAGGTGAAAACCTATAATGCCGTTCCTTTGTTTTCCTTTTTCTTAGTTCTCTGTCTCGTTCAGCAATTGTCAGTTTGTCTTGGATTCCAAGCCTTTCGTTGATGTAGTGTACGCCGCCGAATGAAACGCCAGTTTGTCTTCCTATTCCTCTAAAAGACAGCTCTGGGTGGTTGACAAGCAAGTCAACTACAGCCATAAATTTCGTGAAAGGAATTTTTCTCATGCCTGCGTTGATTGCGTCTTTGTCCCTTATTTTTTTCTCAATATTAATCCTGGAAACAGTATGTGGGTCGACTTTGCCTGCACGAATAGCTTCGACTTTGCCTGCACGAATAGCTTCGACTTTGCCTGCACGAATAGCTATTTGTCTCATTGAAGTGAATTTTGCAATCCCCAAAGCCCTTTCTATAAAGCGCTTTTCTCTAGGTGATAACCTGACAGGTAATTCTCCTTTAGGTCTTATTCTTCCTTGGCTGTTAATTCGTTGCACAACTGTTCTTGCAACATTTTCTCTCTTTGCAATGCTATTTATCGACATCTTTGTTCCAAGAAGGACCTTAATCATTTTCTCTTTTGTAGCAGGAATCCTAGCGGGCATAAACAATTAGTGCAATTCAATGAATTTAATTCTTTTCTATGCCCTTTTTTCAACACATTGATACCCATTCGTTCTGATATAAAAGCCCTAAAGAACGAACTGAGGTATTCTTTGCCCGACTGGGCGGGGCCTTGGTTACCTATTTTGTAAACTATCCAAAAGTAGAGGATTTAATGCCCCGACTGGGATTTGAACCCAAAATTCCTATTTTTTCATTTTCACCGGAAGCGCTACTAGTGCAATTTTCACCGGAAACCCGCTCTCTTCCCTTTTCTTTTAAAAGGCCCAAAAACCCTCTTTCTTTCAGAATGAGCCAAACCCCAACACCTTTCTGGCTAACTGACGTTAAATACTTGGAGGAGAAGAGGGCCATAGCCCTGGAATTTTCCCAGCTAAACAATAGGAGAATGTCCAGGCTGCCCTTCTTCCCATCCTTTTACGCAAGCCAAAGAGAGCTTGCCTTTGAAGCCCTTAAGGAAACAATTTCAGGCGAAAAGAAAAGGTTCAAATTAGAGCAGGAAGGCACAGCGTTTAAGGTCTCAGCCTCAACCTTTTCCGACTTGCAAAGCCTTGCCAATGCTGTCTTCAACGAAACAGGGTTCAGGCCAATTGTCCTCGAACCGGAGAGGCAGTTCCTGCTTGAAAGAAACTGGAGCTTCTTTGACTGTTTCACCCCGGCTTCTGAGAAAACATTTGAAAAGTCCAGCAGCTTCTCTTTGCCTGAAGCAAAGCTTGGCCTTTTCTCAGAGCCCTTGTATGAAACCCTTGAGCAACTGCTTTTGACCAATCCAAAGATTGCGCAAAAGACTGCCGAATCCATTGTGCTAAGCCAGCTTCTCTTAATTAAACTTTCACAGGTTCCGGAAAATGCCTTCCTCCAGCAGGAAATGCTTTTGGAATCCATTTTTTGGAAGAGCGGAATAAACCTCGGAAAAATTTCACCCAGTGGAGAAACAGGCCTGGAAAAGCCAAGCCAGTTCAAGGGCAGGGGCTTTTCAGAAGTGGACTTCAGCGGTCTCTGGCCAGTCCTTTTGACAAAACCAATTTACAATCTTGGCTTTGACAGCCTGAACTGCGATTGCTGCACTCCCCAAAACCATTTGGGCAAGAATGTGCTGCCAAACAGCCTTGTCATTGTCGAAATGCAGAAGGACGGCTTCTTCTTTGAGTCTGCTTTGCCCAGTTTCTCCCAGAGATTCCACGAGTCAAGCCCTGAGAAGGGGAGCAGACTGAGGCGGAAGGAAGAATTCTGCCTGAAGACAATTCCCCTGGGGCCGTTCTTCAGAAACCAGTGCGTTGAAATTCCACTCTTTGACGCCTTGAAGCTGCAAAGCCAGGGAGACGCAGTCCTTGCAAAGCCAACAAAGCTTTTCTGGTTCTGCCAAAAGCAGGAGAGCCTGCTTTCAAAGCAAATTGTTTCGCTTAACAAAAAGATTTCCTTCCTTGAAAGCGAGCTTGAGGAAATGGGAAAGGAGGCCATGAAACAGCACAAGATTCTTGGTTCAAGCATGCTTGCAGCAAGCCCTGACTTCCTCTTCCAAAAAACCAGGCTGAAAGCCCTTTCAAGGCTTCTTTCCTCAATCCCAAGCCAGCTGAGCAATCCAAAGAGTGCTTTCTTCTCAATGCCTTTCGGTTCCGCCATAGAGTCAATCGAGGCCTCTGTCCTCGAAAGCTTCCAAAGCTTTGCAGCCTCGAGAAAATGCCGTGTCTTCACAACAGAAAAAAACAAGGCATTGCTCAGAAGTGAAAAGCCCTACTCCCTGATAAAGCAGTTCTCGGAGAAGGAAAAAGTTCCGGCCTTGATAACGGCAAGCAGCAGGTGAGAAAGCCGAGCAGCCGGCTGGGGGTGAGCAAGAATGCTATCTGCGCCTTCGGCTTGATAACCTGTCTTCGCATTAAATAATGCCCCGGCTGGGCGCTGCACCCTTCACTTCGGTTAACCGCTGTTTTCTGCCGCTTTGAAGCCTGTTTTCATTCCTTTTTTCTTTATCAAATCGCCTCATTCATTTGTTAATATGCTGGCATAATTCTCTCCAAGTTTTTGTGTGAACCAGTTGACCAATTCCTTGAATTTCTGGTTGTTTTGCGAAAACTGAAGAACCTTAACGTACTCTAAAGTGTCTTTTTCTTTAATGTTTAACGGGGGATAACAGTTTTTCATGAGTATATGGTTGGTTATGAGTCTTGCTATCCTGCCGTTTCCGTCTCCGAACGGATGCACTTCAACGAATTTTAAGTGTGTTATTGCAGCGAGTTCAATTGGGTGAAGTTTGTTCTTGTTTTTCTTGTACCAGTTCATTAATTCCTTGAATTCCCCCCCCACTTCTTTTCCTTGTGTCGGAAACCAGTTTGCTCCTTGGATTGAAACATTGTAGTTGCGGAATTTTCCTGCGGTTTCATCTTCAATGTTTTGCATCATTATTTTGTGAAGCATGCAAACAAGTCTTTTTGACAATTCTCCTTTAAATTTTTTCAGGCACTCCAACGCTTTTTCAGTGTTTGTTATCTCGTGTATTTCTCTCAAGCTTTTTCCGGGTGGTGCAACTTTCTTGTTAAGCAGAGCGCTAGTTTCAATCAAGGAAACAGTATTTCCTTCAATCGCGTTCGTATCATGAGTGAATTTGATTGTAAAGTCTCTTTCAATTTTTTCCAAGGCAATCTTTGGATACTTTTTTGTTTTCTCCCGAAACTCGCCAATAATGTAATCGACTTTGTCCAGTTTTTCCTTGTCTAGGTACTTGAACTGCTTGCCAACCTTAATCCCGTTCCCTTTAATAAAATCTTTTTCAAGTTTTTTCATCTTTTCCTTTGAAGGCAACTTTTTGCCAACATATTTTCGGTATGACTTCCACCTGTTTTTTGAAACTCGTGCATTGTGCGCCAGATAATAATAGGTGTTTCCATTCTCTTCTTTCTTTAAAACAAAAACCATGTTACCACAAAATAAATATTATACAAAAAGCTTTTAAAATGTGGTAATATAAGGTTGCTGCTATTGTACGGCATGCCAAACTGTGCCACTTTAATTGCCCCGGCTGGGGTTTGAACCAAACTCCCCGACCAGAAGCCTTTTTAAAGCCTCTCCATTAACTGATTATTATAGCCAGAAACTGTTTTTCTGATTTATATGGTCCAGATAACGAGGTTTGAGAGGGCAAGGCTTGTAACTGCAAGGGCCTTGCAATTGTCCTTCGGCGCTCCGCCGTTGATTAATGCATCAGCAGACTCCACCGCTTACACCCTGGCATTACAGGAATTGGAGAAAGGCGTTCTGCCGTTAACGGTAATGAGGCATTACCCTGATGGCAGCGTTGAAAAAATAGTCGTTTGAGGAGATGTTCTTTTTGGGAAAAGCCGTACCGAAATCAATTAAGAGCAGGGTCGAGGAACTTTTGGAGTTCTACCCAGACAAGTTTGGCACAAGCTTTGACCAGAACAAGGTGCTTTTGAACGAGCTTGGCCTTTCCCTAAGCAGGTTTGACAGGAACATGATTGCGGGTTTCCTGACAAGAAAGGTCAAAGACCTCAAAAGCGATTAATTCCACAAATTGCTCATTCTGCCTGGACAAGAACTGGCTTTGTAACGGCATCCTCATCCTTTTCCCTTTCAAGAACGTAGAGGGCGGCAGAGGCGGCTTTCTTCATTTCTTTGTTGTGGGTTATTACAAAAACCTGCTCAACGATTGAGGG
>JAFCBY010000146.1 GCA_017610485.1 Candidatus Falkowiibacteriota bacterium | reverse complement strand
GCCGTTTATTTCAAGGTTTTCCCCAAGGAAAACAATCTCTTGTTCAGGCGTATCCACAAAGCTCAGGATTTCTATCTGCACAGGGCTGCCCCCAATGTTTCCCGATATCCTGCCTGTCCCGCTAACCACAACATTTGCCTTTACTGACTGGACCTGCAAGCTGTTTTCGATGGCCTTGCCAGGCTCTGATAACCCTGCCTGCGAGCCATTCTCAATCCCTTGGGCAAAACAGCTGGTGCAGAACAGCAAAGCAAGCAGAACAAAAGCAGCCTTTCTCATCTCTTAAAAGAAGAAGAAACCAGTATTTAATTTTATGGAAAGAACTGTGATTGGGCCCAGCCGGAATCGAACCGGCGACCTCAACCTTGTAAAGGTTGCGTCATACCACTAGACCACGGGCCCTCCTTGAATAACTCTTTGAACCCAACATTTAAATATTAATAACGCCTTATTTTTTCTTGATTTAGAATGGCTTTGTTTTATTTCGGAAAAAGCAGGTTTTTCCTGCCAAAGGCAATTGGCTCTTTTCTGATAGTGCTTGCCATTGTGATGTTTGTTGTTGCGGCTGGCCAGATGTTTGATTCTTGGGACGCAATGAAGCGCTATCCTGACTGCATTGCAAGCATTGGTTCGGAAACCGATAGTGTTGCAATGCTCAAATACCTTGAGTGCAAGGACTCTCTTTACAGGATAACCGGCATGCAGCTTAGGCCTGACCAGGCAAGAATTACTCAAAGGCAGTTTACGATTGCCTTGATGTCTCCAATCGGTGAGCTTTTGCTTTGGTCAGCAGTTTTCCTGTTTGGCCTGTTCCTCTACAACACGCAGATTGTGAGGTTTGTGCCAAAGGTAAGGCCTGAGCCTGTTGAGAATCCAAAGAAAAAAAGAAAAAAGGAAATTAGTAAAGGGTTGTAACCTTTACTTCCTTTGATTCTTCTATTCTTCCCTTTTTAACGCCGACAAGGTTTTTTACCTTGTTCTTTTCGGCTTCCTGCAGCAGCCTTTTGGTTATGATGCCGTCCAGCACAATTGCCTCGACTTTCTTGTGCTTTTCCATTTCCTTCAGGAGGTCACGCACATTTACCTCTTTTACTGGCTTCATTTTCTCGTCCAAAAACCTGGCCTTCAGGCTTCCTTCAAGAGCCTTCATATGCTCTGAAAATTCTCCCAGGTCGTTTGGCTTTGCCTCTATTGCGGCCGGTTTTCCAAGCTCGTTTCTCCTTTGAAACGGCCTTCTTCCCGCCGGCCTTGTGCCACTTCCCTCTCTTGAAAAGCTGCCTGGCTCGCGCCTTGGTCTTCCTCTTGGCGGTCCCCTGTCAGAGCCATAGCTTGGCCTTCCTCTTGGAGGCCCTCTGCTGGATTCCTGGTCTGGTCTTCCTCTTGGGGTCTCTGAGTCAGAGCCATAGCTTGGTCTTCCTCTTGGCGGTCTCCTGTCAGAGCCATAGCTTGGTCTTCCTCTTGGTGGGGCTCTTTCCAAATCAGAACCTGTCCTTCCCCTGGTTGGCCTTGCGGAAAATCTTGAGCTTCTTATTGTTTGTTCAGGGCCTCCCTCGTGTTTTTTTCTCAGCGAGCTTAGAATCTCTTTCAGGGTGAGCTCTTCAACCTCTTTTCCGTCCGGTGCCTTTGCAACAAAGTCGAGCTTCATTGCCTGCCCCAACTGTCTTGCAATTATGTCTCCGCCCCTGTCGCCGTCTACGAACAGGGTTACTTTCTTGCCTTTTGCAAGGTTTAAAACTGTTCTTGGGACTTTGGCTCCGCCAACCGCGGCCGTATTTTTGATGCCGTGTTTTAGCAAGTTTATCACGTCTGCTCTTCCTTCAACCAGGATGAGTTCGTCGCTTGCGTCAATGTCCGGGCCTACGGAAATCTTGTCCCTGCCAATCTCCCTCAAATCAGAGACTCTTGTCCTGTCCCTGATTTCTTGGGCTATTTCCTGCGTTTCAGGAATTTCCGCAGCGATTCCCTTCAAGAGTTCTTTTGCCCTCTCTGTTACAAGCTTTCTTTTTTCTTGCCTTGCGTCTTCAATCTTTTCTGTTTTGAATGAGCTGTTGCATGGCCCGACCTTGTCAACAGATTCTACGGCCGCTGCCAGAATGCTTGTCTGGACCCTGTCCAGGCTGCTTGGCACTGTCAGTGTTCCAACAGTTTTTCCTGTCTTTGTTTCTGTCTCAACCTCTATTCTGCCGAGCTTTCCATTTTTTTGGAGCTCTTTGAGGTCCATTTCCTCGCCAATCAAGCCCTCGCTTTGGCCGAAAATCGCGCCAATTATGTCATGTTTGTCAACGATTCCCTCGATTATGAAGTTTGTTTTGATAACGTACTTAACTGTACTCAGATAAGTTTTTGCCATTAAATCCCCTTTTCTTTTTTTTTTGCGTAGAATCAGGCTGCTTTTTTTGCGGCAAGCCCTTTTTTTTAGGGAGTGGAAAGGCATTTTTTCACTTGCGCTTTT
>JAFCBY010000145.1 GCA_017610485.1 Candidatus Falkowiibacteriota bacterium | reverse complement strand
ATTCCAAAGAATAATCCCATGGTCATTTCTGTGAAAGGCGGCAAGTACAAGGTCAAAAGCGGCAGCAAAAAGATTGTGGCCGCCCTGAACAAAAGGAAGAGAGATTCTTTAAAAATGTTGAACCTCTTTGAAAGGAAGAAAAGCATGTCAAAGAAAACGATTAACACAATGCGCCGCAACTTCAACAATCTTGGGGAGTTTGCGGTCAACACAAACCCAAAGGCAAGGCTAAGCCGCTACCTGATTGAAACAGAGAAGCTTGCAAACATGATGCACATTGCCTTGGGTGCGGGCTATGAGCCAGGCAGGGAAACAATGTACCACTGCGACATAGTCATCAATGCTCCAAAGCAGAAAATAGACCTGTGGGGCGTTGGCCCAAAGGGAAAAGAGCACTGGATAATTAAGAAAGGAAAGTTTGTGGTATGAACCCGATTGGGAAAAGAAACAAGCAGCTGTTCGAAACAGCAGATGTTAATGCTGTCCTCCTTAGGACAAGCGAGGGCTTGCCTGACGCTAACGTCAGCTACTTCACCAGCCTGAACAAGCTGTTCCTCTCAAATCACGTGCTTGCCCTCAAGCCGTCATCGCAGCCGCTTTTGCTAAAATCCGTTCTCGAGCCAAAGATCCAGGTAAGGGGAGTGCGCGTTAAGAGAATAAATCGGAGAAAGGAGTTCAAGTCCTCCTTAAAGCACGAGTTGAACGGTGTTAAAAAACTTGGGATAAACAGGCCGCTCTACTCAAGTGCGGCAATAGCTGCCTTGAAGAAAATAACTGGGAAGAGAAAGCTTGTTGACGTTTCCGGGCAGCTTGCCTCAATGAGGGCAACAAAATCAAGGGAAGAAATCGCAAATATTAGGACAGCTTGCGGGATCGCTGAGGGTGTAGTTGTTAAAATTCCTCGCCTCTTCAAGCGAGGCATGACTGAGAAGCAGCTTGCATTGAAAATTGAGGTTTTGTTAAGGGAGCGGGGCGAAAACTTGCTGCCTTTCCCTGTCATCGTTGCCTCTGGGAAGAGCGCTGCCTTTCCTCACCATGTTCCAGGGAGCAAAAAGATTGGCAAAGGGTTTCTCCTCCTTGACTTTGGCGCTTACTATAAGAATTATTGCTCTGACATTACCCGCATGTTCTCTGTGGGCAGGCCAACTGAGAAACAAAAACAGCTTTGCGCCTCTGTTTTTGCTGCAAAGCATTTTGGCCAGGCCTTGTGTGAGCCAGGTGTGTCATTTGGCGAGGTCTTTGACGAGGCAGGCAAGTTTTTGAAGAAGGAGACCGGCTACAAGCTGGTTCATGGCCTTGGCCACGGCCTTGGTGTGGAGGCGCACGACTTTCCATCCGGCTTTTTGCATGGCAATAAGGAAAAGCTAGAGCCTGGCATGGTTCTAACAGTGGAGCCAGGTATCTATGGAAAATTCGGCGGCATCAGGGTAGAGGATGACATCGTTGTTACGGCCAGTGGCTGCAAGCCCTTAACAAAGGCACCGGCTGAACTAATTCATCTTTAAATTTTTGCCCAACCTAGCACATTCAAGCAAAGCATTGCGGCAAAAGTCTGGCCCCGGTTGAAGGAATCCGGCACGAGCTCTGCAATGCTCAGGCCAACCACCTTCTTCTTCCTGCAAATCTCAAAAATTGTTTGGCTCATTTCCTCAAGGCTTAGGCCAAACGGGCTTGCCACCCCTGTTTCAACCCCCTGCCTCATATCCAGGCAGTCAACGTCAATGTTTAGGAAAACCTTTTCTGTTTCGATGGATGAAATCATCTGCGAAATCTCCTTTCCCTTGATTCCGCCGAACAGCATGTTTTTCCTCTTCATCCACTTTGGAAACTTTCTGCCCTTGTAGTAGTCTCTTGGCATGCTTGGGCAGTAAAAAATCTTCTCGGCAAGGCTCTGCTCTGCAACAAACTCCATTTCCTCCTCGTTGATTCTGTCCCTTACCCCTATCCAGACCTGCTCAAAGCCCCTGTCAAAAATTCTTTTGGAGACTGCGGCATGGCTTTGCTTGTTTTTCTTTTCTCCCTGCCATTCCTCCCTCAAATCAAGGTGGGCGTCAAAATTTACAAATGTTGCGTCCTTTGGCACTGCTCCTAGCAAGCCGTTGACAACAGAGTGGTCTCCGCCGAGGAGGATGAAGAACTTTTTTGCCTCAAGGCTCTTTTTTGCCTTACCTTCAATTCCTTTAATCATGTCCTTTACATCTTTGGGCTTGTTTGTACCAAAATTGTGGATTGCTTTTTGAAAGGTTTTCCCAGTCAAGGGGTCCTCTATGTCGAGCTGGTGCGAAGCCCCCATTATTGCGTCTGGCGCCGCGGCAGCGCCCCTTCCAAAACTTGCGTTCTCGTCAAAGGCCAACCCTAAGACAGCGGCATCAGCGTACTCTAGTTTTGGGTTTCCTTGCACGAAGAAAAGCGTGTGGTTTGGTTTGGCCATACTACTTATTTGCCTAAAAAAGCTT
>JAFCBY010000144.1 GCA_017610485.1 Candidatus Falkowiibacteriota bacterium | reverse complement strand
TTTGGCGAAATGGTGAAGGCAAACATTGCAGGCCTAATAATTGCAGCCCTGGTGTTTGCAGGCCTTGCATGGGCAAGCCTTGCAAGCCCGATCTTTTTGGTTTTGGCGGTGCTGCTGGCAATCATCATAATTGCGGCAATTATCTATATGGGCTACTATTACAAGACCTCAAAAATTTACTTCTTCAAGAATTTCGTGCACTTCAGGGCAGGAATCTTCTTCAAGCACTACTACTATGCCCTCTACGACAACGTAAAGGACATTACAACTGTAAGGTATCCCTTTTCCTCAAAGGGGCTTGTGAGGTTCAACGTAGCGGGAGAGGGAATGCAGGGCCAGCCCCAGCAGCAGAATGTGTGGGGCAAGAAAAAGCATGCAGGCATGCTTGTGCCACACCAGTTCATCATGAACTATGTCCCAAGGCTTCGGGAGAAAGACGAGCTAATCGACCTAATGTTCTACAAAAGGCTTTCCGCCCAGCAGGTAAAAAGCCTTGAAGCCAACATTGAGAAGGCGATGGGTAAAGGCATTCTGGATGCAAAGCCGAGCCTTGCCAACTCACTTCTTTTGACAATTGTTGGGCTTGGCTTCCTAACCATATTCATAGGATTAGGAGCCATAGCAGTGCCTGCGCTGGCAATAGGACTCGCAGTATTCGACATCACAGTTCTGGCCTTTGTAATCCTGTCCATTAGGGCAATGTCCTACTCAATCCAGCCCTACAGAGTAGTTGCAAAAAAGGGAATCTGGTACAAGACCCAGACCTCAATTGTCTTCACAAAAATAGACCACCTGCGCGCCTTCCAAGGCATTACACACAAAATGTTTGGAAACGGCACAATAATAGTGCACACAACAGGCAGCAGCAGGCCGGAAATAACAATCAGGGATGTTCCCAACCACAGGGAATTCTACTCCACGCTTGAAAAGTACTACTGAGCTTATTCAACTTCTACACCAAGCAACTCTGAAATCATTCTCTTTATCTCCTCCGCCCTTTTCATGGTTCAGGGAAACATGCAAACCATAAGAGGTTGGCTTTCTGAAAAGAAAATTTTCCTTAATCAACTCTTCAGCTGCCTTTTTCACCAAAGCGTGCTTCCTTGGCTTGAATCCCTTCTTTAGGTTATCAAATTTGCCAGCTTGAAAAGAAGCCTTGCCTTAACCAAATCAAGAGAGTCCATTTCAATAGACCTTCAAAGTATACCATTATAAACCTGTTTTTGCATAGCTTAATTAAGTTGAATCAAAAAGCGGTTTTTAATCCATTGGGTGATTTCGACGGAAAGCGAAACAAATCTTGTCAGGTTCTTTGGCAACAGCGCCTTTGTAAGAATCCTTGACGCCTTCATAGACAACGTTGGCGGAGAATACAGCAAGAAGGACATCCAGAGCCTTGCAGGAATAAGCAAGGGTGCCTTGTTCAAGCACTGGCACAAGCTGGAGCAGCTTGGAATTGTCAAAGTAACAAGGGCCTTTGGAAACACCAAGCTTTACACCCTTGACAGGAAAAGCCCTGTTGTAAAAGACATCCTGAAACTGGAGGCAAGGCTGATTGAGGAAACCTCGCCAAAGAAGGCTAGGGCAGTTGCACGCTAGTTTTTGCGGCATTAAGGCAGCATCTAATGCCGCAAGTTTTTGCAAACTTTTTTTCCCGCCGGAAAAAAAGTTTAACATTCACATCCATCAAAAAAAGCAAGCTTTTTTAAACATTAAACGCCTGTAACCGGTATAAGGGATACAACCAATACTTTTTAACTACAAAAACTAAAGCCTGCTTTCAGCTTAAGCTAATTCTTATTTCTTTTCTGCTTTCAGGAATTAATTTTATTTTTTCGCCTTTCTTCAGCTTATAGTATTGCACTATGTCCGCTGGCAGTGTTACGGCAAGGCTTCTTCCAGCATTGATTATAGGCCTTTGGAAAACAAACTTTGTATTTATTTTGTTGCTTAGCTCATGCATTTGCTCACTAGTAGCAAACTCTTCCTTGCATTCAACGCATTTGTAGTAAGGAGAATTCTTAATGATTATTCTGCCTTTATCCAACTTAAGTTCCTCATATTTTAGAACCGCTTTTCCTTCGCACAAATGGCACTTTATTTCTTTTTCCATGATTTAACCTCCTTTTCATTTGATTCCCATAAAGTAAGCACATGAATAAATTTTTGATTCTCAAGCTTTACTGCAGTTAGCAACACATCCCGAATAGCAAAAACTGTCTTAAACTTATTTTTTCCTTCCTTTATTTTAAATCTCTGCTTCTTTATCTCAAATTCAATATCGCCATAGTTTATGCCAAGTTTTACCGCCCTTTCAGCAAACCTATGCTTTGCATGCAGACTCCAACTAACAAGCATTATAAACAATTCCCTCAAAATAATTATAATACAATACCATTATATAACCAAATTAGTGCAAAACCAACAGAAAAAAAGCCCAAAATACCACTCTTAGATGGTTTAAAAACTTATAACAAGTAAAGCTTTTTAAACATTG
>JAFCBY010000043.1 GCA_017610485.1 Candidatus Falkowiibacteriota bacterium | reverse complement strand
ATCCCGCTCTACCTATGCAACGGACTTGCACTGGTCTTCGGGGGAAAAACGCCAATAGACTTTGGCAAAAGGCTCTGGGACGGCAGGCATGTTCTGGGCAGGGGAAAAACAATCAAGGGAACGCTGAGCGGCATAGGCTTTGCCATCATTGCATCGCTGGGGCTGGCCTTTGCCTTTCCGCAGGCAAGCGACCTAATAGGGGCAAATTACGCCGTGTTTGGAACGCTTTTGGCTGTGGGAGCAGTGCTTGGGGACTTCATTGGCTCATTTTTGAAAAGAAGATTTGCGATTGAAAGGGGAAAAAGCGTTTTCTGGCTTGACCAGCTTGACTTTGTGGCCGGCGGCCTATTGCTTGCAGGCATTGTCGCAGCCCCTGCCATTATAGAGGCTGTCTTCCTGCTTGCATTCACAATGCTCGCCCACGTAATGGGAAACTGGATTGCTTTTGTATACAAGATGAAAAAGGTTCCATGGTAGTATGGCAGGAAAAAAATTTGGAAGAAATGCAGCCTTCTTCTTGGTGAAGTTCTTCGTAATATACAGCGTTCTTCAAACAGCCATAGTCCTCGCGCCCCTAGACCCGCTGAAGGAGGGAATTGCGTCATTTGAAGCAAGAGCTCTTGGCCTGGAGGCCGAGGGCAACAAAATATTCTTCAATGGAGGCATAGCAGAAATTGTTGCAAACTGCACCGGCCTGATGAGCATCTCAGTTCTGGCGGCAATCGTTTTCTCGCTCAAAAAGCCAGGTTTTAAGAAAAAAGTCGGACTGCTTGCCGCAGGCGCAGCACTGCTCTTCCCGCTAAACCTGCTAAGAATATACCTTGTGCTAATTACAGCCACAGCCTTTGAACTGAAAACATTTGGCTCAATCCACACAACAACCTGGTTTGCCATGTCGGCAGCCATACTCCTGTTCTGGTACTATTTGACAAAAAGGGTTACAAAATCCAAAGAATTCGGGCACATGATCTAAGGGCATTGGCAGCTGCCTTAACTGCTGTCTGGCTGTGCCGGAGAAAGAATTATTATCAAAGGCGCGTCACAGCTTGCATCATTGTAGGCAAGGGACAGTTCGCCATCAAGGTCCGGAATGTTGTCGCACTGCAGTATGACTTCTCCACCTGCACCAATCTCAAAGGAAAAGGCTTCCACAGGGGTCAAGACAATGTTTTCAACAGAGCAGGATGCACCCTCAAAAGAGCCATGAAGGCCGATTGCAACCAACTCCAGGTTTTGGTTTGCCGGATTGTGCAGCTTCAGCGCCAGCACCTGGTTTGAAAAAAGAGCCTCGTTGACAGTAAGTTTTTCAGGCACAGAAGAAGAAAAGGAAACCGGCTCTGAAGGAAGGAAAAAGAGCGCGCCGATGATTGACATAACCAGCACAAGGACCCAGCCAAAATTGACAAGGTATTCCATGCCTGCCTGTGCAGTCGAACGCATAAGGAAAGAAAAAAGGTCAAACTTATTTAAAATGGTTAAGATTGCCTCAAAAGCAAGAATTACCTTTTCTCAATTATTGCCTTTGCTATTTCTCCAAAGGCAGGCCTTGTTATAAGGACACCTACAAGGACACCGATTGTGGTGGTGATTGCAAACCCGACCAGCCTTCCCAAGCCAAATCCGATTATTATTATCGGAAGCATTGTGACAATGGTTGTGGTGGCAGCGGCCATTATGATGAAAAAAGCCCTCTTTGCTCTGGCAACAAGGCTTCCCACTTCCTCCGAAATTCCGCGCCTAAGCTCATCAGTAATAATTATCTGATGGTCAACCCCTGTTCCCACTGCCGCCAAAATTCCGGCAACAGCACCCAAGTCAAACCTGCTCAAAAGCGAGGCAATTGCAACAGTTATCATGACCTCGGTTACGCCAACGACAACAATTGGCAAGGCAAGCTTTATGACACGGTACCTTATGAAAAGAACCAAAGCCACAATCAAGAGGGCCACAATTCCAATAAGTCCTGCATTCATCAAGAAATTCTCGCCCAAAAGCGGGCTAATGGTTTCCTTGCTGATGCTCTTCACAGAAACGGAGAGGCTGCCTGACTGCAAAAGAATCTCCAAATCAGCCCTTCTTTGAATCGCGAGTTCCCTGGACGAAGCATAGCCGAAAATCTGCAGCTTGTCCATTGTTTCCGCACTCTCAAGAGATGCGGCGTCCATCTGGGCAACTCCCTCAGACAATGCAATAATACTCCGCATGCCAACGGCATCAAAGACAAATGGCAGCCCCTCCTCAACCTCAAGCTCCCTCAACTCAAAGCCAAGGCCTGCAAGCTGCTGCTTGGCCTGTGAAGGTAAGTCGCTTGGAACCAGGGCAATAGGCCTCAGTGAAAGATTCCCCTCAAGAAGCGAAAGCTGTTCCTCGTCCAAGACATCTTTTTCCAGCAAAAAGTATGGCACGCTGCTGTTGTCCAGCACTTCATCAATTCTTGTGCCCTGAGGAATTCCCTCTGCCGGAAGGCCCTGCAGCAAAAGCTGCTCGTCAGCCACAAAAGACTGCTTTGGCATCACCAAAATGGCATCCTTTGGCCTGTCAATAAAAAAGTAAGTGTTGGCACAGTCGTACTCGCGACCTGTTGTAGGATCGTATGAAAGAAGCTCGCACTGGTGGAAAGACATTTCAGTGAAACGCAGGGCTGCATTGCTTCTCAGTACAAATGGCAAAACCCATCTTACGCCCCCGCCCTCATTGTAAAGACTATAGCCCCTGGCAGGGTCCTTTGGCATCTCGATAATTTCCTCTCCGGAGAAGATGACATTACCATCAATCATTGCCTCAAAGACACCCTGCTTTTTGAGCAAGGATTCAATTCGCTCAATTGTGTCAGGGTCAGACTCTGCCACCTGGGCAATCACAAACTCGTCACCGAAAAAGTTAACGCTAATGTCCCTCAAACCAGTCCAGTCAAGCCTTTGCTGGATGGTTTGGACAACCCGGCTTCTTTCATCAAGGTTTGTAATGGACTCAGCCAGCTCAATCTGGAAGAGTGTTCCGCCCTTGAAGTCTATGCCAAGCTGCAACCCCCTAAATCCAAGGATGACAAGTGCAAGAATTATGAAAACCGCCCAGAGCTGGATCTTCCAGTTCTTGTAGAGTTCAACCATCTTAGAAAACACCTAACTTCTTCTTTCTCTCAACATACCATAGGAGGATTTCCGCGTTCATCAGCCAGGTTGAAACAAGGTCTGCAAGCAGTCCGAACAGGATGACGGCGGCAATCTCAAAAATCACAAAAATCTGGCTCATGTAGGCAATCACAAGCATTGAAAGCAGGGCAGCAATCGTGGTTCCGGTCATTGTTAAACCGGTTGCCATGCTGTCAGCAGCTCTGCCAGCAGGCGTCTTCTCCTTTCTCTGCAAAACCCTGGTTGTAAGCATTATGTCGGTGTCAACACTGTAGCCTACAAGCATCAAAAGAGCCGGAATGCTGCTGAGGGAAAGAGGGATACCAAAAACAGCCATCAGGGCCAAGGCACCAGCCACGTCAAAGATTGCCGCAGCAATAACAGCAACGCTTGGAATTATCTTCCTAAAGAAGAGGAAAATAACCAAAATTATCAAAATTCCCGAGGCAATCGCAACGTTGAAGGCGGTTGCCCAAAAGGTTGCGCCCAAAGTCGGGCTTACTTCCTTTCGCTGGAAGGCAACCTTTTCCCCAAGTGCAAAGTGTTCAACTATGAGCTCTTGCATCCCCTGGTTGATGTTCTTGTTTGCCTCAACCAAAATAGCCTCGGCCTCAGAAACTGCTTTCTCAGGCTCCTGAGAGAGGGGAAGGGCTTGTACAAAGGGGCTTAGAAGATCGACTGCCTGGATCGCGTTCTGCCTTGCGGCAGCAGGGTTTGAGCCAAGCGAAGACTTGGCAGAGTCCAGCAGCTCTGTGGCAGACAAAATGGTTTGGTTGCCTGCAAACTGGATGTTCACACCATAGCCATTCGGGCCTGAAATGCCGTTAACCTTTAGGTCAAGCAAGTCAAAATTGTCGGAAAGAAGCTGCTTCACCTCAAGGGCGTCAATCGGCTTCTCGCTCCTCACAACCAGGAGGGTACCGCCCTGCAGGTCTATCCCACGGGGGATGGATGGCCAGACAAAAATCGTGAAAAGGAAGACAATGAACAATACAGCCGGAATAAGCATGTAGAGCTTGTAGTTCTTCCTTGCGTAAAAGCGCTCAAAGATATTCAAAAAAAAACCCCTCTTTCCTACCTCAAAGTATTACTTAAAAAGCTTAAAAAGAGCTATAATCAATAGATTAGTAAACAATTAAAAAGATTGGCAAAAGGTGAGGAAATGCCTGCAAGACCGCCTAGGACAGTAACACACCCTGAGAGAAAGCTGAGGCGAATTCCAAGGCAACGGAGCCGGGAGCTTGCGGCAAAGCACGTGCTCAAGGGCGCAAGCTTTTACTACAACCTTAAGGGAAATGTCTTTGCAATAAGGGCAACCAGGCTCACAGCCGGCAATATCTGGCTCGTGGACTTCTTTACCTTCAGCGGGGAAAAGGCACACCTGCGGTCAATTGCAAGAATGAGGGCGCAACAGGGAAAGCTGCTCATAGAGTCCCTGAGAAAGGTACAGAAGGGCAGAGAGCTTAAAGCAAGAAAGGGGGAAATGGTCTTCAGGGCAGTCCTGAACGAGGCAATAAAGCTTGCGGGAAGAAAGAGGCTGGACATTTTAATAGAGGCAGACAAAAAGGCCGTGTCCGATTACTATAGGACATTCGGGTTTGACATGAAAAAGACAAGGAAAGTAGACCTTCAGGATGGTGTGAAAAAGACAGTGTACGAGGGAACACTCAAAATTGCAGGCAAAAGAAAGAGGGAAAAAAAATGAACTTTGAGAAGCCAACAAAACCATTTAAATATATTTTGTTATAACACCCTATAGGTGATTATAATGGGTTCTACTACCACAATTCAGGTTTCGAACAAATTAAAGCGCGACCTTGACGCTTTTAAAGAACACTCAAGGGAAACTTATGAGGATGTAATTGACAGACTGGTTGACCTAGCCAAAGAAGAGGAGGAATCCGAACTAGAATTAAGCGAGGAAACACTTGCAGGAATAAAGGAGTCCACAGAAGACCTAAAGAATGGCAGGGTTTGCACCAGCAAGCAATTGAAGAAAGAACTGGGTCTTTGAATGGCATTCCAAGTGATTTGGTCAAACAGGTCAAAAAAAGACCTCAAGCTTCTTGACAAGAAAACTGCATCAAGAATAGTTGACAAGGCCGGCTGGCTTGCATCACAGGACACAATTTTCCTAGAAAAGGTCAAGGGAACAGGATATTTCAAGCACAGGGTTGGCCACTACAGAATCTTGATTGAAAAGTTTCCAGCAACAAAAAAGTTGTTTATAAGAAAGGTAAGGCACAGGAAGAATTTTTACAAGAACGTTTGAAAAAGGCGAGGAAATGAATCTTGGGACACTTCCAAAGAGCAAGGATCTTTTGGACATAGCATTTCGCAGGGCAAGGAAGGAAGCAAGCCAAATGAAGAGGCTGCGGGCCCATTTGAAGAACGAGAAAAGCAAGAGCATTAAGAGAATAGAGGTAAGCGCAAACTATGTGGCAGGCCTGCTTAAAAAGACAGGCGAGGAATTCCCAAAAATGAAGGAAATGAACCCCTTCTACCAAGAGCTGGTTGCGGAAACAATTGACCTTGACCAAACCCTTAAAGCACTTGGCCACTTCAGGGCCACAAAAAACCTTGCAATAAAGCTCAAAGGCAAGCATATCGGACTTGTAAAGGCCCTCAAAAAAGGGGAAGGGCACAAGGCCCAAGGCATAGTAAAGCAGTTCTACGGCAGGCTCGGGAGCCTTGTAAAAAAGCTCGACAAAAACATAGAAAACTACAACAGGGCTGCAAGGAAGCTGAGGGAACTGCCAAAAATAAAGTACGAGATGCCAACAGCAATCATTGCGGGTTACCCAAACACAGGCAAATCAACCATTCTGGGAAGGCTGACAAGCAGCGAGCCGCAGATCGCAAGCTATGCCTTTACAACGCAAAAGCTCCAGATAGGATATCTTATACATAATTATTTGAAGTTTCAGTTAATTGATACCCCTGGCCTGCTTGACAAGCCCTTGGGAAAAAGGAACAAGATTGAAAACAAGGGCATTGCCGCATTGAAGCATTTGGCAAACGCAATTGTCTTTGTGGTTGACCCGACAAGCCAGTGCGGCTTCCCCCTGGAAAAGCAGGTTAAGCTAATGGAAGAGGCCAAAGCGGAATTCGGGGTTCCTGTCCTTGCAGTGGTGAACAAGGCAGACATTGCCTCGGAAGAGGAAATGGAAAAGGCAAAAAAGGCCCTGGGAAAAGCATTAATTGAGGGAAAGGGCGTTGAGTCGGCCCTAAAGGAAGAGGTTGTGAAAGTACTTGGGAAAGAAGACAACGCAAAAACCTTTAAAAATAGTATGCAATCATATTGTATTTAATACATGATGATTTAATACGGAGGTTTGTTATGGGCGAAACAATTACCACAAGGATTGATGACAGGGATGCTGCGGAAATTAGGGCAATCGGAAAGGAAGAGCGTTTGGACAGGTCTGCTGTTGTCAGGAGGCTTTTGGGCAAGGCCCTTTTGGACAGAAAGATTGAGAGGGCTTTGCAGCAATACAAGGAAGGAAAGATTACGATCGGGAAAGTGGCAGAGCTAACTGGCCTGGGATTGAGAGACGCGCTTGCTTTGGCTTCAGCTAAGGGGATTCCCTTCCAGTACACTATCAGGGAACTGCGAGAGGACCTCAAAGAGGCACTTAGATGATTGTAAGCAATTCAACTGTCCTAATCTATTTGGGGAAACTAAACAGGCTCTCGCTGCTTAAAGCCTTTTTCAAAAAGGTTGCCATCCCAAACGCTGTTTTTGAAGAGGTTGTTGTCCAAGGAAAAAAGGGAAAGCATGTTGATGCCCTGCTGGTTGAGCAGGCAATCGAGGGAGGCTGGATTGAGGTCAAGGGAATCGCTGTCAAACCTGGGTTGGAAGAGTTTGGAATTGACAGGGGTGAAGCAGAGGGAATATCCCTAAGCCTTGACTTAAAAGCACCTATTTTGTTAGACCAGACCCACGCAAGAATTGCAGCCAAGGCATTTGGATTAAGACCGAGGGGAACGCTCTTTGTGCTGTTAAAGGCCCTGAAGCAAAAGACAATTTCCTTTGACGAATTTATCGAATGCATGGAAAGACTTATTGATGTTGGCTTTAGGATGGACCAAGAGGTTTACCTGCAGGCAATAAAGGAAGCCAGGAAAATTGCTTGGGAAAGAGGGATTGAGTGATTAAAAAAAAGGCGCAGCAACGAGAAAATATCTGTGTACAAGAAACCAGATAAGCCGGCGATAAGGGGATTACTGTCAAGGGCAGGAAAGGAGGGGACGCCTAAAACCAGACGGTCAAAACCCTTGAATTTCCAACAAAAAATTGCCAGGATAATGCACAATGTAAATAAAGTAGAGTACCTTGACAGGGCCAGAAATCCCTTTACCGAAATTATGGAAACCGGGGGAGTATTTCATGACAGTTATAAAAAAGTGCTTCCAGACCTTTCTGAAAGAAAAGCATTCTTTAGGGATAACAAACTGAAACTCATGAAAACGCAGCAAATAGAATTGAACTCCTGGCTTGAGCAGGTTGGGAGGCCTGAGCTCAAGCTGACATTGGACGAGGTTATTGAATCGATTATGGGCTGAAAGAAGTGCCTTTAAATCTTTTTCCTTACCCTAGTTAATATAGCTTTTAGTCCACGTGGATTTTAATTGATTTTTCCATTTGGCGCTGGTTTTAAGGTGAGGGGCATGGCAGACAAGTTGAAGGATGAATTGCAGGATTTGATTGCAATAATGCAGGACGTTTTGTCAGACCACTCTGTTCCAAGGAATATCAGGAGCATTGTAGAAGAGGCTGAAAAAAAGGTTTCTGCAAAAGAGCTCAAGATAGAGAATTTGAGCACTGCCGTCTACATGATGGATGACATAAGCAAGGACTTGAACATTCCAAGCCACACAAGAACTGACATCTGGGAAATAATCAGCAAAATGGAAGCAATTAAAGAGAAGATAAAAGACTAGTCCGCGTTTGCTGAATGAAAGGGGGCATTCCCAGTGCAGGTTGACAGTGCAAAGGAAATCGTAAGGTATGCAAGCGAGAAGCAGGCAATGCTCGACGAGAAAGCCCTATCTCTCCTGAAAGGCAGGGAAAATTTCAGGGAGATAATTGACCAGCTTCTTGAAGAAAACACCTTTATCATAGACAAGGAAGCCGTCCAAAAAAAACTGTTTAAGACAAAGTTGGGGGCGGTTGAGGAAAAGCCAGCTTCGGTCAAAAGAACCGGCTTTAAAGCCCTTGCAAAAGAACATGAGGGAAGGCTGAGGGTTATCTCAAAAATGGAGGTGACAGGCCAAAGCAAAAGCGAGGGCAAAACAAAGGACTTTCTCACCTACTTCAGAAAAAAGTTCGAACTGCTTTCAGGCATTCTCAAAAGAAGGCAGGGCCTGTCACCAAGGCCAATAAGCAGGCTGAAGATTATTCCGAAAGGAAAAAAGGTTGACGTCATAGGAATGGTCTTCAAAAAGTGGACAACCAAAAACGGACACATCGCACTCAAGCTCGAGGACATGGAAGGGCAGTGCATTGCCTTGATAATGAAAAACGACGAAGGCGTTGTTAGCCAGGCAGAGCACGTTATGGTTGACGGCGTAATAGCCGTCAAGGCAGTGAAATGGAACGAAGACATGCTGATTGTAAAGGAAATCTTTTGGCCTGACATGCCGATAAGGC
>JAFCBY010000143.1 GCA_017610485.1 Candidatus Falkowiibacteriota bacterium | reverse complement strand
AACTTTTCTGCATCGGCAATCCGGGAAAGCTTTAAGAATTCTTTTTGCAGGGGAATTCCCTGTTTTTTGAAGTAATTCTGAAGTGAGTAACGTTTCTGGCTTTCTCTCGTTCCATACCCGTGCTTTGGCTTTTTTCCGGTTCTTACTTTGTGGAAGAGATGCTTGACTTTTTTGGGCACGATAAGCCCCAGCGCCCAGCCTATGTCTTCCTGTGATTCATATTGCATGCCGCGCCGCCCTAGCACCATCTGAATGCAGGCCGGAGCGCAACAGTAATTCTTCTGGGTTATTGGGACATACTTAGGCTTAAGTGCTAGCCTCATAACCCTATTAGTGTACGGCCAATATTTAAATATTGCAACAAGCCCCGGCAATTGAAAAAAGAAAGCATTTAATAGCAGAATTCCTTAATATTAGCTGTTTTACTATGGAACCAAAGCGGGGCTTTTTTGACAAAATCAACAATGCGTTCTTCTCGGTAGTAGACATATTCCTCTCCCTGTTGGAGCAAAGGGGCTGGAACATTCCGGAGGAAACAAGGTTTCTCTACCACACCGCAATTTTCATCCTGTTGCTTTGGCTTGGCTTCCCGATAATAATCCAGTACTTCTTAGAATTCGAGGTCTTTGTGCTGCTTCTGACAATTGCAAGCTTCTGCATTGCAAACATGATGCCAATAAGGCAGCTTTTGGGATACTACTCCAGCGACGAGAAAATTCACGGCCTTGTCAACAAGATAAAAAACAACCAGGTCTCAATCAAAGCGGTTGCAGACCACTTGCACAAGAACCTTCTGCCCCCGCATTTAACCCTTTCAATAATCAGGGCCTACAGGGCAAGGGGCGACGGAATTCCCCCGGAAATAATCAGGAATCTTATAAGGCAGCCCCAGGAGAACACAATCTTCGAGGAAGTTATCAAGGAGGAATTGAACGATTCCGACTTCTCTCTTCTGATGCGCAAGTACAACAACCGCGTCCCAAAAAACATCCTTTTGGAGGTTGTAAAAAACCAGAAGATGAACGCCCTGACAATCCGCGACCTCCTTTTCTTCCAGGAGAACGCCTACCAAATCATTAACCAGATTGGCCAAAAGGCAGAGGACTCTGCCTTAATGGACTTTGTCATAGCCCAAAAGCATGAATACAAGAACAAAATGGTGAGAAAAAACTTTTTGAGGAGCCACCACCTGTCAATCTCGCTTGCAATCTCGACGCTGTTGGCTGCCCTGGCAATCCTGCTGCCACTGGAGTTTGTTTATATCCTGGCAGCCTTTGCCATAGCATGGCTTTTGGTCTTTGAAATACTTTACAACATGGGGGTAAGGTCTCTATACTTCAGGGTATAGTAGACGCAAATATTAGGACAGTTTAGGGTGAGAAAATGCTTTGCAACAATTTAGGGGGGATAAAATGCTTTACTTTGTGTCAACCAACAAAGGGAAATTCGAAATGATCCAAAGCGTTTTGGGGAAGTACGGCCTTGACCTGGTGCAGAAGCCAATCGAGCTGGATGAGCCTGAGTCAGACAACATCAAGGAGGTTGCAAGGGAGAAGGCAAGGCTGGCATACGAAAAGCTGAGGGTCCCCTTAATTGTGGAGGACACAGGCTTCTACTTTGAGGCCTACAAGGGCTTTCCAGGGCAGCACTCAAAGTGGGTCTTCCAAAAGATTGGCTACCCTGGCCTCTTCAAGCTGATTGCAGGAAAAAGCAAGAAATGTTTTTTTCACTCGGTCATTTGCTTCATCGATGGGCATGGCAGCTACAAGTTCTTTGAGGGCAAGTGGCAGGGCAAAATAACCGAGAAGATTTCCAAAAAGAAGTCGCCAGCCCTTCCCTACTCAAGAATCTTCGTAGCCAAGGGGGAAAAAGTTCCAACAGTTGAAATGCCAAAAAAGAATAGGTTCAACAAGAGCCAAAGGGGAATAGCAGCCCATGCTTTGGGGAAGTGGCTTAAGGACCAGGCGCTAAACGATTTGGTTGAGTCGATTTGAGATGGGTAAAAGAATTCAATCACAAAACTATAACAATAAGGTTCTTGTTGAAATATGGAGCGACTTCATTGACTGGGATCAGCGTAGGAAAGGTGAAAAAGGTTTTCTTGTAACGACTCTGAAAAAATTCAAGTGTAAAAAAGTCTTTGACAGCTGTTTGGGAGATGGCGTGGATTCGATTCATCTCTTACAACATGGGTTTGATGTAACTAGCAATGACCTAGACAAACTTTTTGTAAAGAAGGCCAAAGAAAACGCTAAACGGCATAAGGTAAAGCTGAAAGTCACTGAACTAGACTGGCGTTCCCTTGACAAAAACTTTGAAGAAGAAAGTTTTGATGCAGTTTTGTGCCTTGGAAATTCTCTAACATACCTTTTCAGCGAAGAAGACAGGCTCAAGACTTTGAAAAACTTTTTTTACCTCCTGAGGAAGGGCGGCATTCTGATAATCGATGAGAGGAATTACCAGTACATTCTTGACAAAAGAAAAGAAATTCTAGAGAAGGGAAAATTCCAATA
>JAFCBY010000042.1 GCA_017610485.1 Candidatus Falkowiibacteriota bacterium | reverse complement strand
TTTTTGTATGCTGGATTGCCTCTTATTATTTCAAAGAAGGCATATGTGTCAAAGAAGTAGGCTTGTTCACTCATCCCATCCTTCCCTGTCAACTTCTTTCATTATTTCCTCTGTTGGTCTTTCCAGTTTCAGTATCCCAAAAGTTTCTCTTAGCGGATTTTTCCCAATTATCAAAAGCCTTATTTTGTCCCCTGTCTTAATATGTGCCTTTTCCGCTGTTTCCTTCGGAATCACGACGCCAACAGACCTGCCCCATTGCCTTACTTGTGAAGTAATCTCAACCATTCAATCACCAATAGTTATACTGGTATAACCAATTTATAGATATATGCTTCGCCGAACAGCCGGCAAGCCTTTTTCGCTCACGCGCAAAAGCCTTGGGAAACCCAAATTGCCTTGGCGGCAATTTGAAACTTTCTTTAAAAAAGAAAGTTTGCAAAGAAACTTCCTCCTCAAAAGAAAAGCTATACCAAAAGAAAACCTTTGCGTTTTCAAAAGAAAACTTTTTGGCAATAAATTTTAGAGCTCAAAACGCTTTTTATAGCTTTGTTGCTTAATACCCAAAAAGGGTTATCTTATGAACAAGCTAAATCTTCTCTTTGGCCGGAAACCGCTTGATTTTATTCCGCGTTTTGGAAAATCTTTTTCAGTTGTTAGGTCTATGGTGCTTGGCTTGACCAGAGCATCGCCCAGGTTACCAATACTGCTTCAGATTAATGCCACCTCAAAATGCAACTTTAATTGCCCTATGTGTTTGAGGCAACAACTAAGGGGGCCTGCAATCAAATCCGCTACAGAAATGTCCTTTAAATTCTTTAAAAACCTGGTTGATGAAATAAAACCACTGCACGTTGCATTAGATGGTTTGGGAGAGCCCTTGATGTTCAATGAGCTTCCAAAGTTTATTGAATTGTGCAGGGACAGAGGCATAATTACCAGCTTGCATTCAAACATGTTGCTGATGTCGGGAGACAAATTAAAATCCTTTCTAAAATGCGTGCCAAACATTTTAACCTTCTCTTTTCATGGCGCGACTCCTGAATCATTTTGGTCCGTTACTCAAACCGATTCTTTTAATGTTTGCGTGGAGAATTTCGAAAATCTCTTGTATAACATAGATCGGCGTAAAACACAGCTGCGTATAAAGTGTGCGCTTCAAACAAAAAACTTGCAGGATTATGGCAAGATGTTTGAGTGCGTCAAAAAATGGGGTCTGCTGGGCAATTGTTTTATAACTCCAGTGTACGATTATGGCTCCAAAAATGGGGTGCTGCCAACTCCTTTGGATAAGAAACGCGTTCTAGGGTCTTTGGAGGAAGAGATTGCCAACTGCGATGAAGCGAATAAGAAAGAATTTTTGGTTAAATGGAGAAATGCCTTGCTAAATTTGAAGAGTGTAAAGGAAATTCAGGAGACAGGGCCCTGTTTTCTCCCCTGGGTTTCGACCTCTGTTTCATTTCAAGGGGACGTTTTTCCCTGCTGCCATCTGCTAGAGCGCGGTAAAGAATATGTAATGGGTAATATTAACAATTCCAAGTTCTCAGACATCTGGAACGGCCCAAAATATTCGGAGTTTAGGGAGAGGCTCACAGACAACCGTAATGGTTTAGAGGCCTGTAAAGCGTGCACAACCGTTGATTGGGCAATGCTAAAAAATTACGGGTTTCTTGCTTTTGGGCAATCCAGGTGGAAACAACAAAAATAGCGTGTTGAAATTTCCCAGCGAGAGAAGCAATTTAAATTCTGAGTGTAGAGCGGTTTCCGGCTTTTTTTTACTCTTGGGGTCTATTTCTTTTCCATTACAAAGAAGTGATGGTAGCTGTTTAGGGGTGGGATCCTTTCCTCAAGTATGCTGCATTCTTTCCTCAACAGGGATCTGATTTTTTTAATTGGATAGCCCCTTTTTCCGATTTCCCAAAAATGCCCTTTGGGAAGTTTTGGCTGAAAAACATTATAGAGCCTTAGCCTGCAAAAAAAAGTTTTTAGGACAGGTAGCCTGAAAAACATTTCAAAAGAGAGCGACATGACTGGCAGGGAAATCACTACATATTTTTTTGAAACACGACACAATTCCCCAAATCCCTTTTCAAAATCGGAAAACGGTATGTGTTCAAGTGTCTGGAAACCTTGGCCTTCATAATGGCAGAAAAGGTTTTGTTACCGATGCCAACTTCAAGAATGCTTTTAGGGCAAAGGTTTTGAGCGACCATTACCTGAGTAAGAAAGGAACTGTACCTTGGCAGAGAATCATAACTGTCTTTATGCCAATCAAACATGCCTGTCGCTTCCCGCAATTTGCGCCCTTAAACCAATTATTTAAAGAAAAGTAATAAATTATGAACGCAGATGAAATTATGCTGAGATCTGCATGATTGACTTTAGTGTGATAATCCCGGTCAAAAACGCTGAGAAGACCATTGAAAAATGCATTGTGCACCTTCTTAACCAGAACTACCCAAAAGACAAATTCGAAGTAATTGTAGTGGATAACAACTCAAGTGATGGTGCCGCAAAAAAAATAAAGGAAAATCCCGTAAAATATGTCCTCTGCAAAAAACCAGGGTCTTCCGCTGCAAGAAACCTTGGCGTAAAAAAGGCAGGGGGCAAAATAATGGCCTTTATTGACAGTGGCGGTTTTGCAGACAAAAATTGGTTGAGGGAAGCGCATAAATTTTTTGAAGAAAACAAAAAAGCAAGCATTGCCGGAGGAAAAATGGAGTGTTGTGAAGAAAGCCTCATCAGGAGAACAATTTTCAACCTTAGATTGAACCAAAGGCTTCACACTGCAAACAGCTTTGCTGCAACAGGCAACCTCTTTGTTAAAAAAAACGAATTTGAAATAGTTAGAGGGTTCAACAAGGCGATGGAACTGGGAAGCGTGGACCTCGAGTTTGGGGAACGGGCAACAGGTCTAGGCTATAATCCAGTGTTCCTGGAGACTGCAATAGTGAAGTACAATGCAAGAAATGTCCCCTGTTTCCTAAAAAGAGAATTTAGAAGAGGCCAATCCCAATCACAGCTCGATTTGCTTAGGAAAAAAAACAAAGAGGGCTATCCAAAAAGGTCACACAAGACAATCAGCGGCCTTAAAAAGTTTGTTTCAAACCAGGGGCATTCAAAGGCTGAAAAAATGCTCTTTCTGGTATTGGGGGGAACAGGCAAGACAATCTGGCTTTTTGGAACGCTGTTTGAAAATTTTTGTCTTTTGGTTTACAGAAAAAAACGGAACAGGATAATTGGTTCAATTTCCACCAACAAAGTTTCTTATAGATTCCCAAAAATATCCTAGCTGCTGCAAAACAAAGCTTAGCAAAAGAAGCAAAAAGACAGCTGGAAAATATCTGGAGAAAACATTTTTTTTCAAAATGTTTTTGGAAGACCACAGCCTCAAGCCAATATACTTTCTGACACTGCCAACCCTTTTCCTAAACTGGTAATTTGCCTTTCCTCTAATAAACTGCCATTTAAGAAACTTTGCCCAAGAATGGGTTGGCTCATGCCAAACAATCGCCTTGGGGCTGTATTTTATTCTAATATTGTTCTTAGAAAGAAGAAATGCCAGGAAAGTGTCTTCGCCCCCTGCATAGAGCAAAGATTGGTCAAAGCAGTTTACCTTTTTTATAACATGTTTTCTTATTGCAAAATTGCAAGAAGAAAGATAGCTTGTAAAACCGTCTTTTGAAACAGGCCAAATGTTTTCAAAACCTGCATTGCCTCCTGCTGGAAAGCCAAGATTGGCAATGCTGTTTGCAAGAAAAGAGGACTCTGGAACGAAAACCTGTCCCATTACAACTCCGTCATTGCCTTCACTCAAAAGAGCCATTACAGTTTCAACCCAATTTGGTTCAGGTTGGCAATCGGCGTCGGTAAACAAAAGGATGCTGCCGGAAGCCGCCTTAATACCCTTGTTTCTTGCAAAGGCCGGCCCCCTTCTTTTTGAAAGTGAAATGACCTTTGCTCCAAAGGATTTGGCTAAAGAGGCACTAGCATCTGTTGAGGCATCATCTACAACAATCAGTTCAAAGTTTTGAAAGGACTGGTTTTTCATCGATTCCAAGGTCTTGACAAGAGTTTTTTCAGAATTGTAGCATGGAACAATTACGGAAATAGGAAAACTCATTGAACAATCTCCCAGTAAAGATAATGCATTTAAAGCTTAATTGTTAGGTGACAACGCATATGACTCCGTTTTTTTCGTTTGTCGCTGTAGACTTGATTGGGCGAAAGATATTTTAAGCTTGAGTGTGGCATGTCGTTGTACTGCTTTTGAAACTTTTTGAGTAACCGGTTTGCGTGCTCAATGCTTTGGATTTCAAACTATTTGCCACTTAACTTTTCTACTATAAAAAGATAGCGAGGGGGGGAGTCGAAAGCCGGCAAGTTTTGTCAGGGGCCAAGTTTCAATAGGTTTCGACTTCCAAGCCGTTTATTCTTTCAAAGTGCTTAATATTCCTTGTAAGCACTTTTTCCCTTCTGATTCGTGCTATGCCTGCAATCATGGCGTCCTGTGGCTCGATTTTTTGTCCTGCCCTTGTCAGTTTTCGTTGAATGTTTCCTGCTTCTATTGCGGAGTCAAAGTCAAGGCTTAGAACATTTATTGACTTAAACAGTTCTAGAGTCTTTTCGATCTGCTGCTCCCTGCTCTTCTTTGGCAGGCCTTGCCATATCTCAAAAACGCTTACTGTCGTTGTTGCAACTGGTTCGTTTTCTTTTTCAATCTCCGATATTTTGGTTACTGCTGCAGGATTGTTCCTCAGCAAGTCTACGAGAAAGCTTGTGTCAAGAATCATTTGCTTCAGACCCCTATTCTCTCAAGTCTTTTTGTTGCAGCAGCCCTTCCCTTCTTGATATTGTCTTCCAATTCTTTTGCTTCTTCTTTTGAAAAGATTCCTGCAAACTCTGTCAGGCTTTTCTTGCTTGTAAGCCTGTTTATGACCTCGCTAAAGCTTTCCCTTTCCTTTTTCCTGTTGTCCAGCCTTCCATATGCCTCTTCAGTAATTGAAATGGTTTTAGTACCCATAGTATACTCTGTGTATGTATGTGTATTTAAATACATGTTTGATTTTAATTTGAATTAGTAAAAATTAAAAGCGAGGGGAGGGAGTCGAACCCTTCGCTGGCAATTCTTGCTTTATATAAGCTTCAGCTCTTTTACTCTCTCGAAGTGCTTTTTATTTAATGTGAAAAGTGGCTCGTTTTTTGCAATGCAGATTCCTGCAATACACTCGTCGTATTTTCCAATTGTTTTGCCTTGCTTTCTTAGACGGCTCTTTATTTTAACTACCGATTTTACTTCCTTCTGAGTGTAGCTGTGCACTTCCATTCTTTGTAGCAGTTGCAGGGCATTGTCGGTTTTTTCTTTTTTTTCTAATTTTTCTATTCCAAAAAGGAATTCTTCTGCGTTGAAAACCGTTGTCTTCAGGTTTTCGATTCTTTTCAGTTCCTCTAGTTTTGTTGCAATCTCTTGATTTCCCCTGCTAAATTCTACCAATACATCTGTATCTAGGACGACCATAGTTTCTCAAGCCTTTTTTCCCTTTCCAAATCCATTTTTCCTGACTTTTTCTTGTAGTCACTGATAGCCTTTTTGACTTTGTTACCTTCTTCCTTTGAAAGAAAACCTGCAAATTCCATTATTCCAACTTTCTCCTTTTTTGCGAGTCTTTCAAACAAGTCTGAAAAGCTTTCTTCCCTGCCCTTAATTGTCACCAGTTCCTCATAAACCCTGTCCTTTATTGTAAGAGTTTTAACCATTGAATCACCAAATAAAACAAACACCCAAAGTGTATTTAAACATACTGTTTAAACATAGCTCGCTTCGCTCGCAATTGATTATCCATGTTTTCTCACTCTTGATATTTTTCGTCTTTTCTTAGCAATTGTTGTTACTTTTTTCTTTTTTGCTCTAAAGCCGACAACCTTTTCGACTTTGTTAAAAGCTATAATACATCCAGAAACTTTTCTAGGCAACAACAGCTTTTCATTGCCTCTATATATATGAATCCAATCAATTTTAGCTTCGTTTCCTACGATTTTGTAGCGCCCATTCCCGAGCAATCCCTCTTTGTCAGCATTTTTTATTGAGAAAGCCCAGCCCTCTCTTTGTTTTCCCAATTTTATTATGATTCTTCCAGAAGAAGTTTCAAACGCTCTAACAAAATCGGACATCGTAATGGCCTCCTAAGAAGCGAGGGGAGGGAGTCGAACCCTCTTCCTCGGCTCTGCAGGCCGGTGCATAACCGTTCTGCTACCCCCGCAAACTTTCTTTAAAAAAGAAAGTTTGCAAAGAAACTTCCTCCTCAAAAGAAAAGCTGTACCAAAAGAAAACTTCTGCGTTTTCAAAAGAACTCCTCTGGCAATAAATTTTAGAGCTCAAAACGCTTTTTATAGCTTTGTTTGCCCAATTATTTCATGGCAGGCCAGGAATGTTTGCTGGTGAAGACCGCTTCGGAGATTTCGCTAAAAAGCAACTATGTAAGGCGTTTTTTTACAAAAAAGCTCGTCCAGAGCATAAAATTCGCGCTCAAAAGGAACAAAATTGCCTTGAAGTCCGTTGCAAGGGCGGGCGGCAGGCTCTACCTATTTCCTGAGAAGCCAAAGAAGGCGCAAAAGCTCCTTTCCACAATTTCTGGAATCCACGCAATTGCCCTGGCCCAACACTTCAAGAAGGCAGACTATGCGGAAATTGAGGCCCAGCTTCTCTCATTTGCCAAAAAATTCCTCAAAAAAGGCAATTCCTTCGCCCTCGCTGTGAACACCTCAAACAACCCTGGCTTTTCAAGGAAGGATTTGGAGAACAGGCTTGGCCAGGCAGTAATGGACTCGATTCCTGGTCTGAAGGTAAACCTTTCAAAGCCCGAAAAGAAAATCTTTCTAGAAATAAGAAAAAAGGACTTCTTCATTTACACAGAACAGCAAAAGGGCCTTGGGGGGCTTCCCCTAGGCGTTGAGGGAAGCGTTGCAATGCGCTTCTCCGGAAAAAAGGACGAGCTGGTTGCAGCCTTCCTTTTAATGCACCGCGGCTGCAACGTCTTTCCCGTAGTGAAAAAGAAAACTCCTGCTCTAAAAAAGTTCCTCGAAAAGCTTGCCCCATTCAACGACTATAGGAAATTCGCTCCAACAGAGGAAAAGGACTTGCCCTCCCTTTTTGAGGAGAGGAAGATTCAGGCAATTGGAACGGCTGACACCAGGCTTGATGAGAAAAGCCTTGCAGAGTACAAAAAAGCCAACTCGAAGCAGGCGTTGCTTATACTCCGGCCGCTTCTCCTCCTTCCAGAAGAAAAGAAAAAGGAATTGGAGAAACTGTTTAAGTAAGGTGTTCTCAAAATGGACCTAGTTATAATTGGCTATTTGTTGCATGACATTTTGGACGTGGATGGAACAATCCAGGAGTGCCTTGGCGGGCCAGCAGCCTACACCTCGCTTGCAGCCAAAAATCTCAGGCTGAAGGTCGGAATTGTCTCCAAGGTGGGCAAGGACTTCAGGTACAAAGAAAAGCTGCCAGGCATTGCCATAAACGGGGTTTCAGAACAGGAAATCACAACGGTTTTCTTTAACACTTACAGAAACGGGGAAAGAATCCAAAAGGTTGGCAACGTTGGCGGAAAAATAATACCAAAGGACATTCCAAACGAATTTCTCAAGGCAAAGGCATTCCACTTAGGCCCTGTATTCAGCGAGCTTCCCCTGGAAACAATGCGCTTCCTAAGGGAAAACACAGGCGCCTTCATAACGCTTGACCCCCAGGGCTTTCTGCGAAAAGAGGAGAACGGCATCGTGGTTCCCAAAAAGCTTGACCTCTCAGTTCTTGACTTCGTTGACCTTGTCAAGGTCTCGGAAAAGGACTGCTCTGAGGAAGAAATTGAGGCAATGAAGCAAAAGTGCGAAATTGTTATTGTGACGCACGGCAAAGAGGGGTCAACAGTCTTCTCCAAGGGAAAGACATTCAAAACCCCTTTCTTCAAGGCAGAAAGGCTTGTGGACGAGACAGGCGCGGGAGACGTCTTTATGGCAGGCTTCATCAAGGAATACCTTTCCTCCAAGGACGTGGAAAAGGCCGCATTGTTCGGCTCCGCAGCAGCAAGCTTTGCAGTAGAAGACTTCGGCGTGAACGGAATCGGAAGCCTGGAAGAGATTGAGGAAAGGATGAGCCAAAGACTTACTGCTCCTTAATCCATTCAATTGCTTCTTTTAGATCCTTGCAGATCTTGTCAGCCTTTTCAAAGCTCTGCTTAACAGACCAGCCGTCCGGAATTGCAACGCATGCCATGCCTGCTCCCTTTGCCGAAGCAGTGCCAAACTCGGTGTCCTCTATTGCAACACAGCTTGCCGGCTCAAAGCCAACCAATTCAGCCGCTTTTAGGTAAGTGTCAGGAGCAGGCTTGCTTTTTGCTACGTCTTCACTTCCAGTGACAATTTCGAAGTACTGCCTCAGCCCAACGTTCTCCAATTTCATTAAAATCTCTTTTTTTGGGCCACCGGAGCAAACAGCAATCTTAAAGCCTGCGTCAATCGCTTCCTTGACCGCTTCCTCTGCAAAAGGCTTTCGCTCCAAATTCATTTCCTTGAACCACTGCATCAAAAGCTTTTCCTTCTCTTCAAGAAGCTCTCCCTTTTTGGCAGGCAGCTTAAAGTCTTCAATCAGCTGGGTCTCAATAACTGCGCCGCTTTTTCCCGCGTAGTCAAAGTACTGCTCTTTGCTTAACTCAACGTCGAACCTTTTTAAGGGTGGAAGCCATCCCCTGTACTGAAAGCCCTCGCTGTCAACCAGCACACCGTCCAAGTCAAATATTACTGCTTTGAATTTCATTTGAATGCCCCCTTACTTGGCCTTTGCAAGCCCTCTCGCAATCCAAATTCTCTGTAGGGCGCTTATGTTTGTCAAAACCGCAAGCAGCACAATAGCATAACTCAGCCAAATTGGGTCGAACGCGGCTGCAACGATTCCGACAAACAGGATAATCAGCCTTTCGGCCCTCTCCAAAATGCCGCCCTTCAGTTCATTGCCCTGGATTATCTCCTTTTCCTTTGCCGCTGACTTGGCATAGGTCGTCATCATTCCCCCAAACAGGTAGAGCAGAACCCATCCCTTTATCGGCAGGAAAAAGCCGGTGTCTGGCAGTGCAACAAATAGCAGTGCAAACACCACAAGGGCTTCAACATACCTGTCAACAATTGTGTCCAGGTAGGCGCCGAACTTGCTTGCCATTCCCCTCACGCGGGCAACTGCGCCGTCAACCATGTCTAAAAAGCTTGCAATTATGAACAGGCCTGCTGCCAGCAGGAACTCGTCCCTTGCAAGAAAGTAAGCGGCCAGAATGGCTGGAATAAGCGAAACAATTGTCCACTGGTTTGGCGTCAAGGGAATTTTTGAAAAGTAGATTCCTATTTTTACTGAAAACCCTGAAAACTTTTCCCTGTTTTTATAAAAAGTCATTTACATTAATTTTTAAGCAGTTCATTTATTAACTATACTTAGCATGGCTAAAGTTGCGATAATGTTTGATTTTGACGGCACGATTTTTGACACAATGGGAAAGCACGCCGACCTTGCGGCAAAATGCATCCAAAAGCATTTTGGAATGCCTTTAAAGGAGGCACGAAAACAGTATCTTGCAACAACAGGCAGTCCCTTTCCAGAACAGCTTAAGAAAATTTTTTCCGGTTCAGATTCCCGAACAAGAAATGCATGTGAAGCAGAGTATGTTAAGAGAAAAGTATCCGAGGTCTACGGGGCGGCCAAGCCGTTCAAGGATGTTGAGCCAGCTTTAAAAGCGATGAAGGCAAAGGGCTTTGATTTGATCATTTCTTCAAGCACTGAAGCCACACTAATTAGAAAGCAGCTGGAAAAACACGGCTTGACAAAGTACTTTAGCGATGTTTTTGGCCCGAAAAAGGGCAGCAAGGCGGCGCACATTGGCATTATAAGGGTTCAAAGGAAAAATCCCAAGGTGATTGCCTTTGTTGGCGACTCTGCAAGCGATGTTGGCCTGCGAAGGAAGGGGGCTGGTGAAGAGGTCTTGACAATCGGCAGGGCTGGTAGGCAAAAACAGGGCATGCAAAAGGGTGTGAGCTTGAGGAAACAGGGTGCAACCCTTACAACTGTTGACCTAAGGCACTTGACTGACATAGACTTTGAAAGGGCGCTTGCCAAAGCCTCAAAGGGCAAACGATACAGGCGGGTCCGGTAAGAACCGGCAGAATGCTCGCCAGGCATGTTAGAAGAAAATAAATTCACCGGAAATCCTCCTAGTGTAAAATTCACCGGAAGCCCGCTCTCTTTGGAAACCGCTTTAAAAGCCAAAAGCGCAATCTTACTGGTGCAGGAGATGGGAGAGCCAATTGTTACCTTCGAGCAGCTTGTGGAGGCCTTTCCACGAATTACGAATAAGAGCAAGGCCTTTGCCCAAAGGGTTCTGCCGTTGCGTGCCTCTCCCGGGCTTGCTGCCTTGGTTGCTGCGCTGATGACTGACGGGCATGTGGAGTGGTGCAAGGCCGATGGCAGGCCTCGTGCAAAGAAAATAATGCTTTATTCAAGCGAGAGACCTGAATGTGAATGGTTTCTAAAAACTGTAGAAGAGCTTTTTGGTGTTGAAGGGCGGATTCAGGCCTATGTTCCAAACCACAACAATTGCACTAAGCAGCCTTACAGGGCCTTTCTCTGCAAGGCTGTTGTTACGAATATCCTTATTCTTGCCGGCGCACCAGCGGGGAACAAGACCGAAAAAGCGTTTCTTGTGCCGGAATGGATAATGGGCGGTAGCAAGAAAGTTAAAACGGAGTTTTTGAAAACATTTTTTACTTTTGAGGCTAGTACACCGCGAATAAAAACCAATAGGGAGTTTTCTTTTGAAATCGGGTTGACAATGGTGAAAAGCAAACAATACCTTGATAACGCTTTTCAGTTTTTTACTCAAATTAAGAAATTATTGAAGGAATTTGGTGTAAATCCTACAAAAACAATTTCTTATCCTAAAATAGATAGTTTTGAG